>CAIUDO010000419.1 GCA_903897935.1 uncultured Pseudomonadota bacterium | reverse complement strand
GAGCAGGGGCGCGTGGTCGTGCTCGTCGACGCGTCGCGGTCGATGGACGTGCTCGAGGGTGGGGTGAAGCGCTCCGCCGCGGTGCAGCCCATCCTCGACGCGATCGACGCGGAGCGCGTAGAGGTGCTGCACTTCGGCGACGCGCTGCGGTCCGGGGCGCCGTCCGAGTTCGACCTGCCGGGTACGGACCTCGAAGGCGCGCTCGACGCCTTGGCGGAGCGGGTCGCTGGCGAGCGGCTCGCCGCGGTCGTCGTGGTGTCGGACGGCATCGACCGTTCCGGGCTGCGAAAGCGATTCCGCGCCGAGGCGGCTCCGGCCGACCCGCGCGCGCCGGGCCCGATCACCGTGTTCCAGGTCGGCGCGGCGGGCGAGCTCGTCGACCTCGGCATCCGCTCGGTGGACTCGGGCGGCTTCGCGTTCTTGCGCAGCCCGTTCCAGATCCGGGCGGAGATCGCCGGGACCGGGCGGCCCGGCGTGACAGTCCCGGTGTCGCTCGAGCGTGACGGGGTGCCGATCACCACCCGCACGGTGCAGCTCGACGAGCGCGGCGAGGCGGTCGCGACGTTCGACGTGGTGCCGCCCGAGGCGGGCCGCTTCACCTACACGGTGTCGGTGCCGATCTGGGCCGACGACGCCGTGCCCGGGAACAACGCGCTCCCGATCGTCGTTCGGGTCGTTCGCGACCGGCTTCGGGTGCTCCAGGTCGCTGGCGCGCCGTCCTGGGACGTCAAGATGTTGCGGCGGTTCCTCAAGGAGGATCCTTCGGTCGACCTCGTGTCGTTCTTCATCCTGCGCACGCCGCGCGACATGGACGCCGGGTGGGACGAAGACGAGCTCTCGCTGATCCAGTTCCCCCACGAGAAGCTGTTCACCGACGAGTTGTGGTCGTTCGACCTGGTCATTTTCCAGAACTTCGACTACGAGCCCTACTTCTCCGGGATGGGTGGCGCGTTCGGGCGCGACGGATCGCGCCTGCTCGACAACGTCGCGAAGTTCGTGCGCGAAGACGGCAAGGGCTTCGTGATGATCGGCGGCCCGCGGTCGTTCGACCTCGGCAAGTACGACGGCACCGCGGTCGGCGACATCCTCCCGGTCCGGCTGGGCGTGCAAGGGGATCCGGTCGTCGAGCCGCCGTTCAAGCCGGTGCTCACCGAAGCCGGGCGCCGCCACCCGATCACTCGGCTGGTCGACGAAGACGTCGAGAACTCCGAGTGGTGGGCGCGGTTGCACGAACAGGACGGCATGAACCGGTCGCTCGGCGCGGTGCCCGGTGCCGCCGTCTTGCTCGCCCACCCGAACGAGGTCGCGCCGGGCGGCCTGCCGCTCCCGGTGCTCGCCGTCCGGGAGGTCGGCGCCGGCCGCACGATGGCGCTCGCGGTGGACGCGTCGTGGCGGTGGTCGTTCTCGGAGGCGGCGGCCGGGCGCGGAAATCAGGCGTACCTGCGCTTCTGGAAGAACGCGATGCGCTGGTTGGTCAAGGACCCGACCACCGGGCGGGTGGTCGCTACGACCGCGCGTGAGAACTACGCGATGGGCGACTCGGTGCGGATCGCCGTGCGGGTGCGGGACGAGTCGTTCGAGCCGGTGGAAGGGGCCGCGGTCGCTGTCACGGTGAGCGACGGCGGCGACGTGCCGACGGTCCTCGAGGGTGTCACCACGGCGGACGGCGAGGCGATCCTCGAGATGGTGGCGCAGAAACAGGGCGCGCACCGGGTGTCGGCGGTCGCGCGCGGGGTCGCCAAGGCGATCGGCACGAGCGAGACGGTGTTCGCGGTGACCACGCGTGATCCCGAGCTCGACGACGTGATCCCCGATCCCGCGTTCTTACGGTGGCTCGCCGAGCGGGGAGGGGGGCGCTACCACCCGCCCGGCACGACGGGCCCGATCGTGCGCGACGCCTCGGCGGGTCGCACGGTGTGGGACCGCAAAGAGACGGACCTCTCTCGCGCGCCGCTGCTCGCCCTGCTCGTGTGCTTGGGCGGCGGCGTCGCGTGGATGGCGCGTCGACGCGGTGGGTTGCGCTGAGACCGGTGGGAGCAATCGCGCTCGAACTTACGTGGGTCAGGAGCAATCAACCTTCAACTTGACACCGGCCCACTCGGGTCGGCGCGGGTGACGCTGAAACGCCCGGTATCGATGACGCTGCGGCGTGCGAGCCGTGACTAACCTAGATGCGCCCGAACGTTGTCAAGTTCAAGGCTGATTGGTCGGGCACCACGTAAGTTCGAAGCCGATTGTTCGTGGGCGGGCGCTCACCGGCGCCCACGATACCGCTGCAGCACGCCGGAAACGGTCAGGTCGCCGTCGTCCAGGCCGCCGAAGCGGCCGTCGCCGAACAAACGACGGACCAGGCGGACTTCGGGGGTCGCTTCGGCGCGCACCAACGCAGCGGCTTGTCGGGTGATGCCGCACCACGCACCGATCTCGTCGAGCGGCGCGGCCGTGTGTACGCGCGCGGACCGCACGAACAGTCGCCGGGCCGGCGTCCGCGCACGCAAATCGGCCATTGGGACCCGGCACACCTCACTCACTGCCTGAGCCACCACCCCGAGCGCGTCGCTGGTGGGCGGCTCGTTGCCCACCGGGAGGTGGGTCCCTGCGACGTTTACGGTAGGATCGCCCGAGACGTACGCGTGGAACTCGTGAACGTCTCGTGCGCGCCGAACGACGGGGTCGAGGGTGAGGCCGACCGCGTCGCGGTGGGTCGACCACGGCCAATCGAGCGGGTCGGCGACGATCCCCGCTCGGCACGGGTTGAGGTGAACGTAACGAATGGACCGGCGGACCTTCTGGTCGTCCTCCAACGCCTCCCCGCGCACCGGCTCCGAGAGGGCGCCGCCAACGCCTCGGTGCGCGTTGCGTCGGCGCGCGTACCCCTGCATCGCCCGCCCCATCGCGACCCGGACGTCATCGGTGTGGATCACGTGGACGTGATCGGGCATCAAGCACATGGCGCGTATGCCTGGGAGTCGCGTAGCAAGCGCGTCCCAGAGCCAGCGGGCCTCTCGGTGGGTGCGAAACAACAGCGCACGATCATGGGTGCGGACGACGAGGTGATAGGGCATGCCGCCGCGGCTCGCACATGCCGTGCCCGCGAAAAGAACGGTGGTACGGTTGCCGTCGGACGGACGTCCGTCGCTGGTCCGAACCCGCGCTGGACTGGAACAATCGGCCTCGAACTTACGTGGGCCAGGAGCAATCGCGCTTCGACTTGACAGGGGCACCCGCGCCGGCGTTCGTCTCTTCCGCGCCCACGATGCAACACCCCGTATCGACAGGGCTGACCCATCGCGCGTCGTCGCGCCCTAAACCGTGTCAAGTCGAACGGCGATTGCTCTTGGCTCTCGTAAGTTCGAGGCCGATTGTTCCGGTGCACGCGTCAGGTGAGCGCCCATGTGCTGTCGGGGGTGACCGGCAGCGCGCCGTGGTGCGATGCGAGGATGACCCGCCAAGAACGCCACGAGTCGAGCCATCCGGCCAGCACCTCGCGGCCGTGGGTGTCCAAGAACGCGAACGTCTCGTCGAGGATCAGCACCCCCGGGTCCCCGGCCAGCGCCGCCAGCAGCTCGGCGCGCCGCCGCTGCCCCGACGACGCGTGGCGCAGCGAGAGATCGGCGGGCAGGTCGAGGGCGTCCCGGTACGGCCCACCGTCCCACTCGGGGGCGCCGCGCAGGCCGGCCAGCGTGGACCACGCCTCGTCGACCGTGAAGAAGTCGGGCAGGTCGGGCTGGGCGGGCACGAGCGCGACGTTGACCCGCGCGCGTGGGTCGCGGTGCACGTCTCCGCCACATTGGACCGAGCCCGAGGTCGGGCGCAGGGCGCCGGCGATCACGCGCAGCAGCGTGGTCTTGCCGCTGCCGTTGCTCCCGACGAGGTGGTGCACGCCGGCGCCGAAGCGCCGCGACACCGGCCCGACCGCGAAGCCGCCGGGCCAGACGAACCGCACCTCGTCGAGGATCAGCTCCACGTCGACCTCCTGTGCGCGGCGAGGCGCGCGGCGGCCGCTGGCAGCGCGAGCCCGGCCACCACGACCGCGGCCGCGGCGCCGCCGTAGCCGGGTGTCGCGAACACGATCGCCAGCGGGATCATGGCGAACAACCACGGCCCGTGCGCGTGCCCACGCTCGACGTGTCGACGCGGCGCGCAGATCACCAGCGCCTGCCCGGTCGCGAGCGCCGCCCACGCGGTCCCCACCCGCAGCAGCCCCCGCCCGCCGTCGTTGGTGCCCGCGAGCACCACGGCGAGCGCCACCGGCGCCGACAGCACGCCGGCCCCAGCCGCCACCGAGAGCGCGCGCGTGACCGGCCCGACCGGCCACTCCGGAGGATCGAACCGGCCTCCCAGCGCCTTGGCGACCTCGATGCACCCGGCGAGCGCCACCGGCGACAACCCGACGACGATCCAAACGGCCGCTCGCGCTGTCAGGTCGGCCGGGAAGTCGTTGTTGACCCGTACCGCGGTTTGGGCGCCGTACGCGGGCGCGGCGGCGGCGAGCGCGACGACCAGCGCCCCAGGCGCGGTTCGGAGCAGCGCCAGCCCGTCGCGTAGCAACAACGCCGACACCGGGCCGCGGGGCCTCCAGCGCACCGGGCGCGGGCCGCGCCTTCCGACCGGCACCCCGGCCACCACCTCGCTCGCGACCGTCGGGGACGCCGCCATCAACCCGGCCACCACGCCGATCCCGAGCGCGGCGG
>CAIUDO010000418.1 GCA_903897935.1 uncultured Pseudomonadota bacterium | reverse complement strand
GTCGTGGGCGGCCTGGGGGCGGCCGGCTCGGGTGCCCACCGCGGTGTGGACCGAGGCGGTGCATCAAGCGGTCGCCGTGCGAGGGGTGCGCGCGCTCCGCGCGGCAGGGTGGGCCGACCGCGGCTGGATGCAGGTAGAAGCTGGACCAACGCGCGCTTCGTGGTTCCCGGTCGCGTATCGTGGGGACGCGGTGGTCGAGGTGGACGGCGACGCGTCGCTCGATCGTGCGGCGCTCGACGCGTGTTTTGCCTTCCTCGGGGGTGATGGAGATGGGGCCGGTCGTTCTGTTCCTGCTCGCGGCGTGTGAGCCAACGCCGCCCCCCGAACCTGAGCCGACCGGGCCGGCCGGTTACGCGCGGCTCGACCGGGCGACCTTCAACCGCGTCGCCGTCCATCAGGATCTTTCTCTGTTCTGGCGCTCGGATGCCAACGGAGACGGCGAGGTGTCGCCGGACGAGGTGGCGTTCGTGTGGGGTGGTCGGGTCGAGCCGAAGCAGTGGGTGACGGACGGCAGCTTCACCAGCAATTTCGCCGGCGCGTACGAGCGGATGGTGCACGAGGTCGGGTCGGGGGCCCCGCCGGACGGCCCGCCTGGGTCGGAGGCCCGTCGCCGGTCGTTGGTGCTGCGGGAGCTCGACGCCGGGCGTCCGACGCTGGTCGAGCACGACTTGTCGGGGTTGCCGGCGGGTGAGCGCGAGATGGTCGCCCGGGTGCTCGAGGCGGCCACGTGGATCGAGCGGCTGTACGCGCGGCAGCGGGGCGTGGCGCAGATCGGCGCCGAGCTCGGCGATGATCTGCCTTCGCGCTCGTTGTTCCGACGCAACCAGGGGCCATGGTGCGAGCGCAGCGGGCTCGCCGACGACCCCGACTGCCACACCATGCCGGCGAAGCGGGACGAAGCGGAGCAACGGGGCCGGCCGGAGCGCCACTCGGGGCTGTACCCCGCGTCGTTGCAGGCGGAGGACCCAAACTTCTGCGACACCCTCGCCAAGCACCCGATGGCCGACGTGTTGTTGTCGCCGTTCTCGGTCGTCGGTCGCATGGCCGACATCGACCTGGTCTCGGTGCCGTACACGATCGCGTGGCAAGACGACATGCACCACGTGCGCGACCTGCTGCGGCAGGCCGCCGACGCGTTGCCGGCGAACGAGGCGGCGTTCGCGACGTACCTGCGCGCTGCGGCCGACGGGTTCGAGAGCAACGAGTGGGGGGCGGCCGACGAGGCGTGGGTCGCGATGAACAGCAAGAACAGCCGCTGGTACCTCCGCGTCGGACCGGACGAGACCTACTTCGAGCCCTGTGACCGTAAAGCTGGCTTTCACATGAGCTTCGCGCTCATCGACCCCACTTCGGTGTCGTGGCAAGAGAAGCTCGATCCCCTGCGATCGGAGATGGAGGGGGCGCTGGCGGCGCTGGCGGGGCCGCCCTACCGCGCTCGGGACGTCGCCTTCTCGCTGCCCGACTTCATCGACGTGGTGCTCAACGCCGGGGACTCCCGGAGCGCCGTCGGCGCGACGACGGGCCAGAGCTTGCCGAACTGGGGCAAGGTGGCCGACGAGGGTCGGGGGCGAACGGTCGCGATGACGGGGTTCGGCGCCGACCCCGACTCGTTGGCCGCCGAGCGCGAGGTCGCGTCGGCGCTGCTGTGCTCGGCGACGATGGCGGTCCACACCGACGACCCGGGGCCGCTGTTGATGAGCACCATCCTGCACGAAGCGGCGCACAACCTCGGCCCGTCCCACAGCTACACCGGCCCGGACGGCAAGACCGCGGAGCGCGCGTTCGGGGGCCCGCTCGCCGCCGTGATGGAGGAGCTCAAGGCCCAGACCGCGGCGTGGTGGCTCGTCGACTGGCTCGTCCCGAAGGGCGTCATCGACGAAGCGACCGCGCGCGCGGCCCACGTCGCCGACCTGGAGTGGGCGTTCGGCCACCTCGCGAGCGCAGCGGGCGACGCGTCGGACAGCGACGCCTACACGCGGCTGTCGGCGGTCCAGGTCGGGTGGATGTTGGAGCGTGGCGCGTTGACGTGGGAGGCGTCCGCGGTCGCTGCGAACGGTCGGGACCAAGGGTGCTTCGAGCTGCACCAGGGCGCCATCGCGCCCGCGGTCGATGGGCTCGCCCGCGAAGTGTTGGGGATGATGGCGCGCAACGACGTGCCGGCGGCCACTACGCTCGTCGAGCGGCACCTCGCGGGAGACGGTCCGCTGGTCCCGCTGCTGCCGGTGATCGCGGAGCGGGTGGGGCGCACGCCGCGGCCCTCGTACGTGTACGCGGTGACGTACTGATCCGGCCGGTGCACGGGCCGCCGCTCGGGTGCCGCGCAGTGCAGGAGGGGCGACCGACGCTGGGTGTGTAGCCTCGCGCACGTCGTGAGCGCCCGTGTGTCACTACGCACAGTGGGTATTGTGAGGCCGGCTGGCACCGAGATTGCTGTCGTTGCGCGCGGAGGTGACCGATGCGAACGATCGCGCTCGTGGTGGCGCTGGTGGCGTGCTCCAAGGACGGCGAAGAGACGGCGGCCCCGCCCACCGACGTGGTGCAGTGGGAGCCGGCGTTCGACACTTCGGGAATGGGCGCGATGTCTGGCGTTTGGGGCACCGGGCCCGATGACGTGTTCGTGGTCGGCGGCAGCGACGGGGCCGGTGAGGTCCATCACTTCGACGGGTCGAGCTGGACCCCGATGACGGTCCCCGCCGAGGCCGATCTGGTCGTTTGGGCCTACGGGTTCGCGCCCGACGACGTCTTCGCGGTCGGCGTGAAGGGCACCGCGATGCACTACGACGGCGCGGCGTGGACCATGCTCGACACCGGCACGACCGAGGATCTATGGGGCGTGTTCGGCTTCGCCAACGACGACGTGTGGGTCGTCGGCGGCAACTGGGGCGAAGACGTGCCGCTGATGCTGCATTGGGACGGGGCCGCGTTCACGCCGTACACGCTGGACCCGGCCCAGAATGACCGCGGAGCGACCTCGATCTTCAAGGTCTGGGGCATCGGCAGCAAGCTGTTCGCGGTGGGCGAGAAGGGCCTGATCGTCCAGCTCGTCGACGGCGATTGGCAGCAGGTCTCCGGCGGAGCCGAGGCCAACGACGACTTCGTCAGCTTGTGGGGCACGTCGGAGGACCACATCGTCGCGGTCGGCGGGCGCTCGGGGGCCCGCATCGCGGAGTACGACGGCACGAGCTGGAGCACGATCGCGCCGTCCGGGATGGGTGGTTTGAGCGCGGTGTTCATGGACGATCCGACACAAGCGGTGATCGGCGGCATCTACGGCACGACGGCGACGTACTTCCCGGACGACGACTCGGTGGTCGAGGATCCGGTCGTCACCGACTTCGACGTTCACGCCATCTGGGGCGATGGAGCTGGAACTTACTACGGCGTTGGTGGTCAGTTCTTTGACCCCTACGCGGGCGTCGTGCTGGTGCGCACCGGCGGGTCGTGACGTCGCGGCGGGGTGTGTGATCGCGCACGCCCCGTGTGGGATGCCACCCAGCGCTTGCGGTGGCACGCTGTTTGCTTGGTACTGGCGCGGGAGGATCAAGATGGCGTGGACTCGCACGGGGTGGCGATCGGGTGTGCTCGTAGCGGCGCTGTCCGCGGGCTGTGCCAAGGACGACAGCGCCGCGGTCGCGCTGATCAACGTCGGGCACGGGCCGATCGCGCCCGACATCATGGCGCCGCTCGGTGACCCGGCACCGTACGCGACCGCGGAGCAGCTCGAGACGTTCGCGCGGGGCAAGGAGGTGGCGCTGCGCCGCTTCGAGCGTGAGGACGGTCTGGGCCCGGCGTTCAACGTCACGTTCTGCGCGGCGTGTCACGAGAAGCCCGTCACGGGCGGCTCGGCCGGCATGTACCGCAACTTCTTCCTCGCCGCGACCGTCGACGAGGACGGCGCCTACTTCGTAGCCGACTCCGCCGGCACCGCGGGCGGCGTGGTCCGGATGTACGCCTACAGCGACGACGTGCCGGCGCGCCCCGAGATGGACCCCGACATCAACATCACGGGCGTGCGCAACCCGATCCCGTTCTTCGGCGTCGGCCTGATGGCGGAGCTCGACGAGGCCGGCCTGCTCAGCCACGAGGACATCGACGACCTCGATGGAGACGGCGTCTCCGGGCGCGCGAACTATGATCAGGGGTTCGTCGGGCGCTTCGGCATGAAGTCGCAGACGGTCTCGATCGAAGGCTTCATCCGCGGCCCGTTGTTCAACCACGCGGGCATCACCACCGACCCGCTCACCGACGAGCAGAAGGCTCGGTTGCCCGTCGACAGCTCGGGGGGCGCCGCCGCCGCCCGCTCGGTGGCGGGGATGGCGCGCTTGATCGACCAGGGGCAAGCCGCCGCGCCGTCCACCCCGCTCGTCGACGACGACGGCGTGACCGACCCGGAGCTGTCGACCGACGATCTGTTCGATCTGGTGAGCTACGCGATGCTGCTGGCCGCCCCGCTGGTCGACGAGGAGACCGAGCAGTCGCGCCGTGGCCAGATCATCTTCGACGATCTCGGGTGCGCCACCTGCCACGTGCCGCGTCAGGCCGGCCCGCGCGGCCCGGTCCCGCTGTACTCGGACCTGCTCATCCACGACATGGGAGAGGATCTGGCCGACGGCATCCAGCAGATGGAGGCCGAAGGTTACGAGTTCCGCACCCAGCCCTTGTGGGGCTTGTCGGCGGTCGGGCCGTACCTGCACGACGGTCGCGCGACCACGATCGAAGACGCGATCTGGCTGCACGGCGGGGAGGCGCAGGGCGCGCGCGACCGGTTCGAGGAGCTCAGCCAGGACGAGGTCGACGACCTCGTCGAGTTCCTGATGAGCCTCGGTGGGCGCGATCAATACTCGACCGGGCTCATCGCGCCGGGCACGCCGGTGCCCCCGCCCCTCGAGTACGGCGGCCCGTACCGTGAGCTGTCAGCGGACGAGCTCGCGACGTTCGAGGCGGGCCGCGAGACGTTCGATCACGACTTCGGCGTGCGGGATGGCATGGGTAACCCAAGGTTCAACGGTGACTCCTGCCGCGCGTGCCACTTCGACCCCGTCGTTGGTGGCTCGGGCCCGTCCGACGTCAACGTGATGCGGCACGGCATCGTGAACGCCGACGGTCAGTTCGTGAACCCGGCGGTTGGCTCGGTGCTCCACAAGTCCACGACGCTGCACGAGATGCTGAACTGGCCGCAAGACGACGCCAACGTGTTCGAGCACCGGCAGACCCCGCACCTGTTCGGGCTCGGGCTCATCGAGTCGATCCCCGAGGAGACGCTGCTCGCGCTCGCCGACCCGAACGACGACGCCGTTCCTGACGGCATCTCCGGCAAGGTCTCGATCGTCGACGGCGGCCGGATCGGCCGGTTCGGCTGGAAGGCGCAGGTCCCGACCATCGACGAGTTCGTGCGTGATGCGGTCACGACCGAGCTCGGCATGACGCTCGATCTGCAGCCGGGCCTCACGTTCGGCAAGGTGCAAGACAACGACGACGTGGCGGACCCCGAGTACGACCTGACGCGGACCGAGGAGCTCGCGTTCTTCCTCGAGATGATGGCCGGCCCGCCACGCGCGCCCAGCGTCGACGCGGAGGCCGAGGCCGAGGGCGAGGTGGTGTTTGCGCAGGTTGGCTGTGATCTGTGCCACGTGCCGGTGCTCGACGGCGCGGAGGGCCCGGTCGCGTTGTACAGTGACCTGCTGCTGCACGAGATCCTGCCTGCGGACCACCTCGGGATCGAGGAGGCCTCCGCGGCGATGCGTGAGTTCCGTACGGCGCCGCTGTGGGGCTTGTCGGCGACCGCGCCGTACACGCACACCGGGGAAGCCGACACGATCGACCAGGCGATCCGCCTGCACGATGGCGAGGCCGTCACCGTGCGGGCCGCGTACGAAGCCCTGACCGACGCGCAGCGGGACGCCCTGCTCGCGTTCCTGAACACGCTGTGAGGACCAGCATGATGTCGTTTAAACGGATGCTTCTAGCGCTCGCGCTGGTCGTCGGGTGCGACAAGACCGCGCAGGAGACCAGCGTGGATCCGACGATCCCGACCACGGTCTCCGATGACGGCACGGTCCACGACGACCTGTCGATGCCGGCCGAGCCCACGCTCGACCCGGCAGACTTCAAGAGCGCGCAGGAGTGCGTGAGCTGCCACCCCACGCACGTCGAGCAGTGGCAGTCGTCGGCGCACGCCTACGCGATGGTCGATCCCGTCTACCGTGTGCTCGTCATGCAGCGGCAGATCGACCTCGGCGCGACCGAGGACCAGTTCTGTACGCAGTGCCACTCGTCGGTCGGCACCCGCGGCGGTGAGTGTGTCTCCGGCTTCTCGTTCGAGGAGCTGTCGCCGATCGTGCAAGAAGGCGTGACGTGCGAGTCGTGCCACAAGATCTCCTCCGTGGAGCGGATGTACAACGCCGGCCACACGTTGGATCCGACCGGCCCGCTGCGGGGCGGCATCGAGGATCCGATCGACAACGCGTTCCACGAGTCGGCGTACAGCGAGGACCACAAGACCTCGGAGCTGTGCGGATCGTGCCACGACGTCGTCGAGACGTCCGGTCTCGAGCTGGAGCGGCCGTACGAGGAGTGGACGACGTCGCCCGCCGCGCTCGACGGGCAGGTCTGTCAGGACTGCCACATGCCGGCGTACGACGGGCAGGCCTCGGTCGGAGGTCCGGATCGTACGTTGCACGAGCACAGGTGGGTCGGCGTCGACCTGCCGGCTACCGAGGCGTTCCTGGCCGACACCGAGGCCGTCGAGGCCGGTCGTGCGCGCATCCAGGAGCTGCTCGAGGGCTCGGCGACGCTCTCGTTGAGCGCGGACCCGGCGCCCCCCGGCGAGGTCGTCGACCTGCACGTGACGTTGTCCAACGAGATCGGCGCCCACAACTTCCCGACCGGGACCACGTTCATCCGTCAGGCGTGGGTCGAGGTCATTGTGTCGGATGCGGCCGGCAACGTCGTGTACGAGACCGGCACGCTGGACGCCAACGGAGACCTGCGCGATCACTGGAGCGAGGTCGAGCCGTACGGTGACAAGGACCTGATCAGCCTGTCGTCCGGGTTCATCGACGCGTACGGCAACCCCGAGATCTTCCCGTGGCGCGCGACCGAACACTGGTTGAACGCGTTGTCTCCGGGGTACGAGCGCACCTATACCCTGTTCGTGCCCACCTCACCCGACACGGTCGGCCCGCTGCAGGTGGTCTCGCGCTTGCGGTTCCGGGCGTTCCCTCCGTACCTGATCCGGATCGTCGGCTTGGAAGGGCCGGTCGCGGAGGAGAAGCTGCACATCTACGACCTCGAGGACGCGTCGATGTCGGTCGAGCTTCGTTGATCGTGGCGTTGATGCTGGCGTGCGCGTCGGGGCCGGTCGCCGACTGGCTCGGCCCGTCGCCCGACGACACCCGTGCGTGCGGCGCGCCGTCGTCGTCGGGGCGGGTGGACGGCGCGCTCGCGCTGCGGGTCGTCGTCGGGGACGACGTGCCCGCCAGCGACGCCGCAGCGCTGACGCGTGGACTACGAAGGTACTTCGCAGCGTATGGGCTCGACGTCGGGCTGGCGGCGCCGCCGGTGTGGATCGACGACCGCCCGCTGCTCGCCGGTGAGGCGGGCGCCTCGTACGCGGACGGCGTCGCGCAGGCCGCTGCGCTGTACGGCCCGCTGCGGGAGGTCGTCGCCGAGGTCGCGACGCCGCGGCGCGACGACGAGGTCGTGCTCGTCGTCGTGTCCGACCTGCTCGCGCCGGGCAGCGCGGCCGCCCAGGTGCTCACGGAGGTGCGCGGGCTCGGGTTCGCTCCGGGACCAGAATCAGCCGAGGTCCTTGGGTTCGAGGAGTTCAGCCCGGTCGCCCTGGTCGCCTGGAGCGAGGTGGGGCGTTTCCCGGAGGGCGGTCGGGCCGCGATGGTCGCGCACGAGGTGGGGCACGCGCTGGGTCTGGCCCATGTGGCCGACGCCGACAACCTGATGGCCGTTCGTGCGTTCCGCTGTGTCCCGTACCTCGATTCATCTCAAACAGCGCAGCTTCGGCGCGTGTTGTCGTTGGAGGGCCCATGAGGGGCGCGTGGATGGCTTTGGGGTTGGTCGCGTGCACGAAGGAGCCGGAAGACTCCGGGCCGTGTAGCAGGGGCGCCGCTGACGCGTACGTCGAGGTGGGCACGGGAAACACGGTGTTCGAGGCTGTGACCGACGGCCAGGTGGTGCCGTACGTTCAGGGGCCGCAGGGCGGGTGGCACGTGTGGGGCAGCCTTCGTATGGGCGGCTTGATCCCCGGCGATCCCGAAGACGTATCCAGCACGGACAACCCGATCGTCACGTTCAAGGTCCAGGTCGACGGCGCCGACGTGGGAGGGTTCGACGCGCTCCCGCGCGGGTTCTCACCCTCGGGAGACGCCTTTGAGCGCGTCGGCGACACCCTGATCCTGCAGATCACCGAGTCCGCGCAGCTCGAGGGCTCCGCTGCGGTGCTGACCGCGACGGTCACGGACACGTGCGGCACGACGGTCGAAGACGCGCGCTCGGTGGCGCTCACGTTCGGTGGCCCGGCGTGATGCAGGGTACATCCTGAAGATTTGGCGTTCCTAGCTCTGCCTGCCGCCGGCGGGTTGCCCTATGGGCGAACGCCAGTTACGCGCGCCGCTCTTTCAGAGGTGGCGTATGAACAAGGTCATGGCGGGTGTCGGCGTCGTCGTCGGGGTGGTCGTGGTCGGGGTGGGGGGCT
>CAIUDO010000417.1 GCA_903897935.1 uncultured Pseudomonadota bacterium | reverse complement strand
CGACGACGCCGAGGTCGACGCCGGGTTGAGGCGCGGCGTGCGCGAGGGCGCGCTGGCGGGCGTCGTGATGGTCGCGCCGACCGCCGGGGCTGGGGTCGGCGCGCTGCTCGACGCCGTCGTCGGCTTGTTGCCGCCCCCGAGCGCCGAGCCGCGGTGGATGGTCGCGTCGGACCCGTCGGAGGTGGGGTTGGTGGCGCACCACCTCGCGTCCCGCGTCGACGCGGACGGCAAGCTGTACCACGTGCTCCGGGTCTGGCGCGGGGACGCCAAGCGCGACCCGAAGCTCACCAACGCGCGGACCGCGGAGCACGGGCGCCTCAAGCGGTGCTACGCCCTCCGCGGGCCTCGGCGCGCCGTCGCGCACTACACAGGTCCGGGCGCCATCATCGCCACCTGGGAGGACCTCGAGGGTCGACCGGGGGACACCTGGTGCGAGGGCGAGGCCGAGACGGTGCCCCCGGTCGCGCCGCCCGAGCCGGTCGTGTCGGTGGTCTTGCGGTCCGCCGAGCCGGAGGCCCGGATGGCGGCGGGGCTCGAGCTGCTGCGTCGTGTCGACGGCGCGATCGTCGTCGGGCGCGACGAGCTGACCGGCCAGATCACGCTACGCGGCGCTGGGGAGACCCACCTCGGGCGCGCGTTCGCGGTGCTGCGCGATCGGCTCGGCTTGGTGTTCGAGGCGATCGCGGCGCCCATCGCGTACCGTGAGGCGCCCATGTCGCACGTCGAAGGCGTGGCGGTGGTGCACAAGCGATCCCAGCCGGACGAGCACGCGGAGATCGTGGTGTCCGTTCGGCCGATCCCGCCCGGATCGGGGGCGCTCTCTGCTGGTCGGGTGTTCGTCAACGGCGTCGACGAAGACACGCTGCCGGCGCGGTTCGTCTCCGCCGTTGAGGACGGCGTGTGGGACGCGTGCGCGGAGGGTCCGCTCGCGAGCTACCCGGTCGCGGGCATCGAGGTCCGGGTCACCGGCGGCGACTACCACGCGCTGATCTCGGAAGAAGCACACTTCAGGGAGGCCGGTGCCAGGGCGTTGCGGGCCGCGCTCGCGCTGTCCGGCACGTGCTTGTGGGAGCCCTGGAGCGCCGTCTCGGTCTCGGCGCCGTCGGACAGCGTCGGCACGGTGATCAGTGAGCTCGTCGGCCGCGGCGGTCGCATCGTGGGGATGGACGTGGGGCACGGCGACGCCGTCGAGGTGCGCGCCGAGTGCCCAGAGCGGGCGCTGATCGGCCTCGCCCCCCGACTCAAGGGCATCACCGGGGGCGCAGGCACGATGCACGCGCGGCGCCTGGAGCTGCGCCGCCTGCCCGACGCGCTCGTGAGTGACGCGATCGCGGCGTCGCCGTTTCCGTCGGGCTCACGGCCGAAGTCGAGGCGCACCGGATAACGGGCGCCGCAGGAGGTGCACCATCACAGGAGCGCGCACGTCGTTCGTCGCCGAGTACGAAGACCTGGGCATGTTGCGGGAGTTGGCGGGTGAGCTCGGGGGCAACCTGGGCGCCCTCGCGCGCGCGCTCGACGTCGACGTGTCGCAGCGGGGCGGTCGGGTGCAGGTCGACGGCGCGGAGGCCCAGGTCGAGATGGCCCGGCGCGTGCTGGAGGGGCTGGAGGCGCTGATCCGCGCGGGGCGGCCGGTCGGACCCCGTGAGGTCGACGACCTGCTTCGGTTCTTCCGCTCGGACCCGTCGGCAGACGCGCGGCGGCTGCTGGATCAGACCATCGTCATGGGCCTCGATCGGAAGCCGATCGGGCCACGATCCCCTGGGCAAGCCGGCTATCTGCACGCGATGCGCACGCACCCGCTCGTCTTCGGGGTCGGACCGGCGGGCACGGGCAAGACGTACCTCGCGGTGGCGGTCGCCGTCGCGGCGCTGCTCAAGGGCGACGTCAAGCGCCTCGTGCTCACGCGGCCCGCGGTTGAGGCAGGGGAGAAGCTCGGGTTCCTCCCCGGTGACCTCGCCGAGAAGGTCGATCCGTACCTGCGGCCGTTGTTCGACGCGATGGGCGACATCATCCCAGAGGAGCGCGTGCAAAAGGCGCTCGAACGCCGTGTGATCGAGGTCGCCCCGCTCGCCTTCATGCGCGGCCGCACGCTGCAGGACGCGTGGGTCTTGCTCGACGAAGCGCAGAACACGACGGTCGAGCAGATGAAGATGTTCCTGACCCGCCTCGGGGATCGCTCTCGGATGACCGTCACCGGTGACGACTCCCAGGTCGACCTCCCGGCGGGTCGCACCAGCGGCCTCGCGCACGCGCTCCGCGTACTGGCGCCGATCCCGGACGTCGCGATCGTGCGGTTCGGCGTAGAGGACGTGGTGCGTCACCCGTTGGTCGGCCGCATCATCGACGCGTACGCGGCCGACGAGGTCGAGCGGCAGCGGCGAATGGCTGCCCGTCGCGCCGGCGTCGAAGGCGGATAGCTACGGGGTTTCGATCTGCGCTCCCGGTCGGGATAGCTGGCCGAGCGACGTGAGAGGCACGGTTGAGACGCTTCGCGCTGCTGGACATCGACGAGCCTCTAGAGGTGCTCAAGAGCGCGCTCCTGGTGTTCGTGGTGTGCGTGATCACGGCGTTCGCGGTCGTGAATTGGTCGGGTGTCCCTGAGGAGGAGCTCTCTGCGGGCGACGTCGCGCCGCGCACGGTCAAGGCCACCCACACGTTCCAGTTCCTCGATCAGGCCGACCGCGAGGCGCGGATCGCGGCGGCGCGCGAGCAAGAGCGGCCGGTGTACGTGTTCAGCGCCGCGACGACGGAGCGGGTCAAGCAGCGCGTCGCCATCGCGTTCCAAGGCGGGCGAGCGGCGTTCGTGGCCGATGACGCGCCCAGCATCGGCGTCGTCGCGTCCGAGTTCCGCGCGAACCTGGGCGTGCACGTCGCCGACGACGACATGTTGGCGTTGTTCGAGGCGCGCTTTCCTGCAGAGGCGGAGGCGCTCGCCGTCGGCCTCGTGGAGCGTGGCCTCCAGGGCTACGTCCTCGACGGCGACGCGTCGGCGCTGCCCGCCGGCCCGATTCGGCTCGTCGAAGGCCCAGGGGAGGCCGGGCACGAGATCGACGCCGCGAGCTTGGGGCGGGTCCGGCTGCTCCGTGAGGTCCGCGAGCAGGTGCGCCTCGACCTGCTCGAGGCGCGCACCGGCGCTCCGTGGGAGCAGGCGGTCGGCGCGATCGTCCGCGGAGGTCTGCGCGCGAACCTATCGTTCGATCCTGTGGAGACACGCGCCCGGCAAGACGCGGCCGCGGCCACGATCGCCGCTCAACTGGCCACCATCAAGCGCGGGACCACGCTGTTCCGCGCGGGTGACGTGCTCCGCCCCGCCGACGTCGTGCGGTACGAGGCGCTGCAAGCGAGCCACGCCGGGGAGAGCGTGCTCGTCGAGATCGTCGCCGTCACGTTCTTCTTGTTGTTCTTGCTCGCGAGCCTGTATCACTTCGCGTCCGCGTACCTCCCTGGGTTCTCACGCGATCGCCGCGACGCGGCCGCCGCCGGCGTGATGCTCGTGCTCATCGCCGGGCTCGCGCGGCTCGCGGTGATGGCGGGCGAGGCGGTCGAGGTGTCCGATCTCGACGTCGATCCTGCGGCGCTGTGGTTCGTCGTGCCGATGGGCGGCGCGGCCATGCTCGTGCGCCTGCTCGCCGGGGTCGGGTGGGGGGTCGTGTTCTCCGTCGTGGCTGCGTCGGTGTGTGGCCTCACGATGGACCTCCAGGCCGTCCCGATCTTGTACTTCATCGTCTCCGGCATCGTCGGCGCGGGGGCCGTGGAGCACACGCGTGAGCGCATGGCGGTCGTGCGGGGCGGGCTGTTCACCGGGCTCGTCGGCGCGGCGACGGCGTTGTTGCTGCACTTCGTGCAGGTGTACCTGGGCAATGGCGAGGTGGTGAGCGTGCTCACCGCGCAGCGGCCGCTGTGGTCGATCGTGGCCGCGCTGATGAGCGGCTTACTGTCGACGTTCTTGGTGCTCGGCTTGCTCCCGGTGTTCGAGACGTTCGGGTTCGTCACCGACTACCGCATGATGGAGCTTGCGAACCTCAACCACCCGCTGCTTCGCCAGCTCATGTTGCGGGCGCCTGGCACGTACCATCACAGCGTCGTCGTCGGCAGCCTCGCCGAGGCGGCGTGCGAGGCGATCGGCGCGAACGCGCTGCAGGCCAGGGTGTCCGCGTACTTCCACGACATCGGCAAGAGCCTACGCCCGCAGTTCTTCGTCGAGAACCAGCGCGACGGGGTCAACCGGCACGACGGCCTGGATCCGCGCGCGTCGGCGCAGATCCTGATCCACCACGTCACGGACGGCGCGAAGATGGCTCGTGAGCATCGGCTCCCCAAGCCCATCATCGACAACATCCTGATGCACCACGGCACCGGGTTGATCCAACTGTTCTTCGCGCGGGCCTCGGAAGACGCCGCGGCGCGGGGCGAGACGGTCAACGAGGCGGACTTCCGGTACCCCGGGCCGATGCCGGACAGCCGCGAGGCGGGCATCGTGATGTTGGCCGACAAGGTGGAGGCGGCCACGCGCACGATCAAGCACCCGACGGAAGAGAACCTGCGCGCGATGATCTCGCGTATCGTCAGCTCCGTCATCGCCGACGGCCAGTTCTCGAAGTGCCCGCTCACCGTCGAGGAGATCTACACGTCGGCCGACACGTTCGTGCGGGTGTTGTTGGGGATCTACCACCATCGCATCGAGTACCCGTCCACGCGGGACCTCTCGGAGGTGCCGCGCCGCCCCACGGGTACGGTGATCACCCTCGACATGCCGACGGTGCCATCGACCGAAGTGCCGGTTCCGCCTGCTCAGGACTACGAGTCGGTCGACCACCTGCCCGGGAGCTGATCGTGCTCGAGGTCATGCTGCGCGACGAGTCGGAGGGGGTCGACGCGAGCGCGCTCGACGCGGCGGTCCACGCGTTGACCGCGGCGGCGAGCGCGCTCGGGGTTGGGCCGAGCGAGGTCTCAGTGCTGCTCGTCGACGATGACGCGATGCGGTCCCTCAACGCGCGTTGGCGGGGCATCGACGCGCCCACGGACGTGCTCGCGTTCGCGCAGGCCGACGAAGAAGGTGGGCAAGACTCCGTCTTGGGCGACATCGTGGTCTCGGTGGGCACCGCCCGAGCGCAAGCGGCGGCGATGGGCCACCCGTTCGAGACCGAGCTCGTCGTGTTGCTCGTGCACGGCTTGTGCCATTTGTTGGGCTTCGACCACGATGAACCCGGGGCCGCTGACGAGATGGTCGGCGCCGAGCTGCGCGCCCTCGCGGCGGTCGGTGCCCCAGGCGAGGCGAGCCTCGTCGCGCGCGCGCGCCTCGCGGACGGGTGGGGCGGCGCCTGAACCTCGCCGTGGGCCCTCGGGGTTGCCGCTGGGGCGACCGCGGTTACGGGCGGCGGTCTACGCGTCGGGCCGATCGAGCCGTCGCGCGAGGGGGACTCCGTGGCCGAGGACATTCGTGGCGACCTTCGGGCGCTGTCAGAGCGTGTAGACGCTCTGTGGGGGCATCTTTGAAATAGGTCCGAAGGAAGCGCGCATCGCCGACTTGGATCGGCAAGCCGCGATGCCGGCGTTCTGGGACGACAACGAGGTGGCGCAGCGCGTGTTGCGCGAGAAGGGCGCGCTGGAGCGCGTCGTGCGGGACTGGAAGTCGCTCGCCACCACCCGCGACGACGTCGCGACCCTGCTCGAGCTGGCGGAGGAGGAGCAGGAGGCGTCGCTGCTCACCGAGGCGTCCGAGGCGGCCGCCGGCCTCGAGCGTGCGGTGCGTGCGCTCGAGATCCGCCGCCTGCTGTCCGAGAAAGAAGACATCTCGGACGCGATCGTGGAGATCAACGCGGGCGCAGGCGGCATCGACGCGTGCGACTGGGCCGACATGCTGCTCCGCATGTACCTTCGCTGGGCGGAGCTCCGGGGCTTCAAGTCCGAGATCATGGACCGTCAGGCGGCCGAAGAGGGGATTCGGAGCGTCGTCTTCGCGATCCGTGGCAGCTACGCGTTCGGGTACCTGAAGGCGGAGTCCGGGGTGCACCGCTTGGTGCGCATCTCGCCGTTCGACGCCCAGGCGCGCCGGCACACCGCGTTCGCCGCGGTCGCCGCCTACGCCGACCTCGACGACGACATCGACGTGCAGATCAACCCGGCGGACGTCGAGATGCAGGCGATGCGGTCGTCGGGCGCGGGCGGGCAGCACGTCAACACGACCGACTCCGCCGTGCGCCTGACCCACACGCCGACCGGCATCGTCGTGGTCTGTCGCGCCGAGCGCTCGCAGCACAAGAACCGCGACAAGGCGATGGCGATGCTGCGTGCGAAGATCTACCAGCTCGAGATGGACAAGCGGCTCGAGGCCCAGGCCGAGGTCAACGCGAAGAAGAAGCGCATCGACTTCGGGAGTCAGATCCGCAGCTACGTCCTGCAGCCGTACCAGCAGGTCAAGGACCTTCGAACGGACGTGGTGACCGGCAACGTGGACCGGGTGCTCGACGGCGACCTCGACGCGTTCATGGAGGCGTGGCTCGCCGCGCGCGCCGAAGGCAAGATGGCGGAGGCATGATGATCGCCCTGTTCTTGGTGTTGGCAGCGTGCTCGGGCAAGGACGACACCGGCGCTGGGGCAGGCGTGATGGTCTCGGGCACCGTCACCTCGCCAGACGGGTCGTCGGCCGACGTCGCGATCCAGAAGGCGTTCGGCTTCGCCCTCGACGGGACCGGGCTCCTGTACGCCGCGTCCGGGGCGGGGGCGACCTGCGCTGAGGTCGCGACGTACCTCGACACCGACACGGTGGAGTACGACCCGACGCCCTTGTGGCCGGGCGGCACCTGCAACCTGTTCCTTCGCTTCGCGTACGACGCAGCCGCTGGCTACGACGGCCTCGAGATCAGCGGATCAGACACGCTCAACCCGTGGGTCATCAGCTGCGCGATGGACGACGGCGTGTGGGAGTACGGCGAGAGCAACGGCTTCACCGACTACTTCTACTCGGGCCGGTACTACCAGGGCACCGCGCGCGACGGCAGCGCCGCGTTCACGGGCGCGGAGCCCGACATGTCGGTTGCGGTCGACTTCTCGACGTTCGACGGCAGCTTCACGTACGAAGAGATGCAGGCGGTCACGATCACGGGCGCGGTGTCGGGCTCGTTGGTGGTCGAGTGGTGCACGGACCTCGGTAGCACCGGCCTCCTCTGACCGCCGCGTCGCCTGTCACGAAGCGTCACCAACGTGAACCTTCGCAGACCACAGGCGTCGGCGGGCTGCCCGGAACAACCGGGAGGAGGAGCCCATGTTGCATCTGCTCACTGCGTTCTGGTTGGCCGCGTCCCCAGCCCAGGCCAACGAGGTCTCGGTCGGCGTCGACCTTGGCCAGGTGGACCTCGTCGCCGTGTTCGACGTCGGTCCCGACGTGGTCCGGCGCCCCGCCCCAGTGGTCGTCGCGCCGGCCCCGGTCGTCGTCCGGCGCCCGGTTCACTACCGGGTCGTTCGCGCGGCCCCGGTCGTCTACGCCGCGCCCCGGCCGGTCCAGGTGGTCCACAAGCCGGCGCCCGTCGTGCACAAGCCCGCGCCGGTGGTCGTCCACCACCGATAGGCCGACGCGCCCGGGCCAGCGGCGCCTGTCCACGCTATCCCATGGGCATGGCTGACGGGTTCCAGGTCCGCATCGGGCGTCGCGAGATCCTGCTCGGCGCCGCCGCGACCACGCTCGCCGTGGTCGCGTACCCGTCGTTGCGCCAGGTGGGCAGCTACCCGCCGGTCGACCGCCCGTTCACGAGCCTGTCGCCCAAAGAGGTGGCGGTGTACCGCGCGGTCGGAGACTTCTTGTTGCCGCCGGGCGGCCCGCTCCCCGGTCACGGCGGCGACGACGTCACCTTGGCGGGCATCGACGGGTTCTTCGCCGCGTTGCCCCCGCACCAGGCGCGGGTCGTCGGCGCGCTGCCGCACCTGATCGAGCACGGATCGGCGTTGGACCGCTACGGCGCCCGGTGCATGACGGCGCTTTCGCCCGAGCGCCAGGTCGAGTACCTCACCGCGTGGGCCACGGCGGAGCTGGTGCTCGAAGCCCAGCTCTGGAGCGCGGTGAAGGTGGTGTTCACGTTTGGCTACTTCGATCGCGCCGACGTGCTCGAGGCGATGGGCGTCGGGTCGATGTGCCGGGGGCAGCCGTGAGCTGGTTCGTCGTGCCCGAAGGGGACACCACGATTCGGTGCCAGGTCGTGGTGATCGGCAGCGGCGCGGGCGGCGCGTTCGCCGCGCGGACGCTCGCCGAGGCCGGCGTCGACACCGTGCTGCTGGAGGAGGGCCACCGGGTGACCCCGGCGCAGTTCCCAGAGCAGCTCGGCGCGGCGTTGGTGCGCGTGTACCAAGAGGGTGGCATGCGCACGATGGAGGGCGCGCCTCCTGTGCCGTTGCCGTCGGGGAGGGGGCTCGGCGGCAGCACCCTGGTCAACAGCGCGATCTGCTTCGCGACGCCGCCCGAGACGCTGGCCCGTTGGAACGAAGAGAGCTCTGGGGCGTTCGCGGACGAGCGCGAGTTCTACGCGATCCAGGCCGAGGTCGAGGCGGCGCTCGGCGTCGCGCGCACACCCGACGCGTTGTTGTCGGGGAACGACCGTGCGCACCGAGACGCGGCGCGGGCGCTCGGGTGGCGGGAGGAGAACCTGCGCAGGAACGCGCCCACGTGCGTCGGGTGCGGGCGCTGCAACTCAGGCTGCACGGTCGGCGGAAAAGCGAGTGTCGACCAAGTGATGTTGCCGCGCGCCGCCGCGGCGGGGTGCCGGGTGTTGGCGGGGTGCCGGGTTGATCGGGTGGCGACCGGCCGCGTCGAGGGTCGGGTGTTCGCCGCGGACGGCGCCGCGCGCGGGAACATCGTCGTGCAGGCCGACGCCGTCGTGCTCGCCGCTGGGGCGGTGTCGACGCCGCGCTTGTTGCTCGACAGCGGCGTCGCGGCCGGGGGTGGTCCCGTCGGAGCCGGCCTGCGTGTGCATCCGGTGCTGTCGGTGCACGCGCT
>CAIUDO010000416.1 GCA_903897935.1 uncultured Pseudomonadota bacterium | reverse complement strand
CTGCACGGTCGCGCACCTCGAGTCCCTGGCGAAGTCGCCGGACAACGGTCCCGACGATCCTGGTCCCTTGCGCGGTCGCCGGCTGATCGTCGACGAAGCGCCCGACAGCGTGTCGGCGTGGAGTCTGTCGGACGCCGACGTCGCGCGCAGCTCGAGGAACGCGATGCGGCATGGCGCGATGGCGCGGCACGTGCGCATGGCGACGGAGTACCTGCGCGACGTGCTCGAGGCGGCGAAGTCGTCGGAGGCTTGGCGGGGGGCGGCGGCGGCGAGCATGGCGCATGGCGTGTCCGTGCATGGCGACGAACTGCTCGCCATGGCGGCACGTGTCGAGGCCGCCATGCGGGCGGAGTCCGCGGCGCTGGCGCTGGCGTCCGACCGGCGACTTCGGTCCGACGAACTGGAGGCCGACGACCTCGAGGACCGCGATGCGGACCGGCGCGAGGGTCTCGCGGTCGGTCGATTGACGCCGGCGGCATTCAAGGTCGACGGGGCCGGCGTGAAGGTCGAGGAACTGCGGGCACGGGTCGACGCACGCCGGCGCGCCATCGCGGCGAACGGCGTGCGCGAAGTCGTCGCGCAGCTCTCGCGGTCGACGCGGTCCCTGCCCGCGAACGTGTCCGCATCGGCGCTGCGCGGCGACGGGGCGATCCCGCTCGAGGCGGCGTCCCTGCCGCATCCCGACCTGCTACTGGTCGTCCAGGCGATGCTGGCGGCGACGAAGTCCGACGCGGCGGCACGACCGGCGGGATGCACGGTCGAGGTCGTCGTGCGAAAGAATGCCGCAGGCGAAGTCGTCGCGGCGGTCGAGGTCCGGCGACGGAGGGACTGGCGGACGATCCGATCCAAGGTCGCCGGCATGGCGATCCTCGACGCGACGGCGGCGGACTATCGGCTCGAGCTGGACGCGACGTGCGCGGGACTGCCGGTCCGCACGTTCGAGGTCGAGGTCGCGCCGGACGCGCCCCGCCGGTTCTGGCGTTCGACGCGCCGTGGGACGCGCAGGACGATGCGGGAGGAGTCGGGCGGGGGTCTGGGCGAGGACGCCGTCCAAGTCGTGCGTGCGACGCTGCGGGACGCCCTGGCGGCATTCGGGATCGAGGAGGGCGAGTCGGCGCGGGTCGGCCTGCTGACGTTCCAGCACGTCGCGCGCGTCGTCCAGGCGATGACGCCCGAAGCGCGTCGCGCCGTGCTCGAACTGCCCGAAGGGGTGGACCTCGAGGTCGGCTACTACGGGCGCGACGATCGCGGGAGCCGGCGGTTCGAGGACGTGGACGGACTGGTCGTCCTGGGCGACCCGACGCCGAACCTTGGCGCGGTCGACCGCGACGCGCGGTGCCTGGGCGTGCCGGCGGTCGACCTGCTGGACGCGCGACGCCGGCGAACGGTCGCGCAGGCGCTGGGACGTGCTCGCGAGGTCCGACGGGACGTGCCGGTCCTGTTCAGCGGGCACGCCCTGCCGGCGTGCTGGACGGCGGGGACGTTCCAACTGCTCGAGGCGCGCGCAGGGCGGGCGACGAAGGGCACGACGACGGCGGCGAGGCACGTCGCGCTGCGCCTGCTGCATGGCGGGCTGGCGGTGTCGTGGGACGTCGTCGAGGGCCTCGGGGAATTTCGGACACAACCGCTATTAGAGAGAGAGGGAGAGGGGGGGGGTGCGTCCTTAGCGGTTGTGTCGGATATTCGGCGGGCCGCCGAAAGGGCATGGGCGAGGACTGCGGCGAAGCTCGTCGCGGAGGGGCGCGCAGCATGGCGCGACGTGCCGACGGGGACCCGCGGACGACCGAAGCGCGTGCTAGTGCGACCCGACCTGCCCGATGCCGACGCCGAAGTAGTCGCGCGTCGCGCGGTGTACCTGGGTGCGGCGGCGTTCGTCGAGGAGTGGGCGAGGCTTCGCGACGTCGTCCTCGAGCGCGCCGGCGCGCCTGCGCCCGTGCAACCGTGCCTGCAACCTCTTCCTGCAACGTTGCTGCACGAGACGCCCGAAGCGCCCTTGGCGACCACGAGAACGCCGATTCTCGTGCCCGTCGCGGCTCCCGCGCCCGTGCAACATGGGCGCAACGAACTGCCGTTCCCGATGCCCGCGGCGGCGCACTACGACCCGCTGGACGCACGCCACAAGGCGCACGTGCAACGTCCCGTGCAACGTGTTGCGGCGTCGTCGACCTCGAATTCGAGCGCGGTCGGCGCGTTCCTGCGGCGGCTGGCCGGCGTCGCGTAGCAGGGGGGGTGCGAACGGATAACCCCATGCATCCCGAAAACCCCATGGACCTCCCGAAAAGGGGGGGGTGCCGGTGCCGGTGCCGCGCGCGATCCAAGCGGACCGGCGATCGGTGCCGCAACCGACCCGAAGTCGGGCATCGCGTCTGTCGGTTCCACGGCGTCGGGCGGAGGGACGGGCGGCGCGGAGGACGTCCGACGACCCATGGTCGGTTCTCGCGCGTCCTTGGCCGGCTCCTCGCGCCGCGGTGCCGGACCTGCGGGGCGCGGCTCGACTAGACTCGCGGCATGGTCCTGCGCCCCGACGACGCCGATCGCGAACGCGGCGACCCCGAACTGCGGCGCGTCCTGCTGATGCGCGGGGCGCTGCTCGAGCTGGCGGACCTGATGGCGACGGAGGGCCTACCCTCGACCGACGATCCGCGACCAGAATCCGACGCGCCTGGGTGCGTCGAGGAGTAGGTCCGACGCGGCTCGCGATTGGAGGAGCGCGACGTCCTGTCGGAGTGCCGCGATTGTCGAGTCGCGGGCCAGCAACTGCCGGCGCAGGTCGTCGACATCCTGCGATCGCCGGTCGAGGCGCTCCTCGAGCTTGTCGCAGCGTCGCGCGGTCGACTTCTCGACCCATGCGGCATCGGTCGCGGCCTGCTGCGCGCTGGCGTGCGCGCGTTCGACGGCGACCCGCCGGTCGCGTTCGACGGCCAGTTCGGCGCGCAGCGACTCGACGATCGCGGCCAGCTCGCGGACGCCATCGGTCGCGGTCGCGGCGGGTCGCGGACTGGTGATTCCGGCGGCGTCGGCCAAGTCGCGACGGATCGCAGCGTGCGTCCTGCCGTTCTGGACGACGTGCCCGATCGGGATGCCCGCACGCCGGCAACGTGCCGACATCGCCTGTCGCGACACGCCCACGGCGGCGGCGGCGTCTCGAATCGTCACCATGCCGGCGTCCTGGTCGGTCGGCGGCGTGCTGCTGCTGCGCGTGCGCGTTGCCATGCCCGCGACCTTCCGAAAGGCGACGCCCCGTTGCAACGGCTCGCGAGGGCGGTCCGGCGGCGCGACGTATGGATCCCGTTCGCAACCGATACAGAATATTGGGATTTAAAGTATAACCTGAAGTTTTCCGGCGTATCGTCTCGCCATGCCGACCGCATCGCCCGTCCAGACCGTCCAGACCGCCGGCGTCGCGCTCGAACGCGCCATCGGCTACGTGCGCGTATCGACCGCGAAGCAAGTCGACGGACATAGCCTCGAGGCACAGACCGCGGCTATCCGCGCCTACTGCGCGTCGCGCGGTCTGGAACTGGTCGACATCGTCGTCGACGCGGCGGAGTCGGGCCGAACGCCCTTGGCCGAACGCGACGGAGGCCGGCGGGTCCTGGGCGCTATCTACCCTGCCCAGGATCGCGTGCGCGTGCGTCGCGTCGCGCGTCGTGCGGACGCCATCCGGCACGTCGTCGCGACGAAGCTCGACCGGCTGTCGCGCAACGTGGCCGACGCGGCCAGTCTCGAGGAGCGGTTCCGGCGTGACGGCGTCGCGTTGCATTTCACGTCGCAGGGTCTCGACACGTCGACGCCCTTCGGCCAGATGGTCCTGCGCGTGCTGGCGACGCTGGGCGAGTGGGAGGCCGACGAAGCCTCGAGGCGGACATCCGAAGTCCGCGGGCATATGCGAAAGCGCGGCATGGACTGCGGCGGCAAGCCTCCGTTCGGATGGCGTCGCGAGGTCTACTGGGACGCCGAGAAGCAGGAACGCCGGACACGGTTCGAGCCGGTCGGGGAGGAGCTTCGCGCCATCCAGAACGTGCTGATGCTGCGCGATGCTGGATTCTCGATTCGGACGATCGTCGACGCCCTGAACGCCGACCCGAAGCGATACCCGCCGCGGGGTGCCAAGTGGCATATCAGCAGCGTCCAGGCGGTCATCCGCGCCGGCGACCTCAAGGGGCAGGTCCACAAGCTGCTGGTCCAGTCCGGCTATCTGGACGGCGAGTAGTCCATGGCGGGCAAGGGCAAGGACGCCGGCACGGGCAAGCGGAAGCGCGGACGACCGCCGAGTGGGCTTCCACGTCGGAAGTGCGTCGCCTTCAAATTGTCGGAGGAGGAGGTCGCGGCGCTCGACGATGCCGCCGACCGGTTGTCGGAGTCGACCGTCGTCCACAAGCTCGCGAAGGTCGGCGGGCGAGTGACGCGAGGCGAGGTCCTGCGCGCCCTGATCGCGACGAAGCTCGACGACCTGCTGCGCGGGCACGACCGCAGGCGCGTCGTCGGGCGGGTCTGGGACGAGTCGGCGCGCATCGGACGGCCTAGCCTCCTGGGCGACGACCTCGACGACGAAGAGGACGACGAGTAGGTCGTCCCTTGATTCGCGTCCTCGCGAGGTGCATCGTGCGGCGGTCGTCCTCCTCGACGACCGCGCCCGACTTCGCGCCCTGAAAGTCGAACGACCCGCGACGGGTGGAATCGTCTCGGGTCGTCTGCCCGCTAACACCGCAACAGGAGGTGCGCGAGTGATCGCGACCTTACGCCATTCTGCCCGCCTACTCAATTCCGCGAACCTCTCGACGATCGGGGGTGCGGAATGAGACGCCGACCGCTCGATCCGAAGTCGCGCGCGGACCTCGACCGCTACGTGTTCTTCATGCATTCGGGGCTGGCGACGGAAGTCGCACGCGCAGTCGCGCGGACCTCGAACATCCTTTCCCATGCGAGCGCGCAGGTCCCGCCCTGGGCGGCGCGCGGGTCGTCGTCGTGGATCCTCCGCGCGGACGAAGCCGCGCACTACGCGCGCGAGCAGTTCGAGTCCCTTCGGCGGATGGACGCGCAGCTCCTCGACCCGAAGCTGTCGACGTCCGAACTGGCGCGCCGACTGATCGCCGGCAACTGGACGGAGGTCCGCGCCGAGGACGGCCTGCTCGAGAACTGCAAGTGGGAGTGGCGGCAATGACTCCCAACCTCGACGCCCTCCGCGACTTGATCCGCGGCGACATCACGCCCGACCGCGACCCGAAGGTCCGCGCGCGCGCTGCGCGCGAGATGATCGCGGGACGCTGCTGGACGACGCCGACGCCGACCGTCGTCGACTTGGTGGCGTTCCAAAAGGACCCATTCAAAGTGAACGTCCACTATCCCGTGCGCCTCGACGCGAAGGGACTGCGGACGCAAGCCGAGCTGGACGCCCTTGTCGAGTATCTGACGGATCGCCCTGAACGCTACCTTGCGCTGCGACCGTTCAAGCGCGGCACGCGGGGGCGGGAGGGAGTCAACGTCGCCGGCATCAACTGCCTGGGCTACGACGCCGACGTCCACGGCCTGGGGCACGCGAAGTCGGCGGACGCGACCAACTTCCCGACATGGGACGCCGTGCGCGACTTCCTGCTCGAGCTGGCGGCGGAGTACGTCGTCCCGACGTGGGTCCTCAACTCCGGCGGCGGCGTGCAGTTCTTTTTCGACCTCGACGAACTGATCCTGCGCGAGCACGACCCCGACCGCTACGCCGACGTTCACAAGCTGGGCGTGGCGCTGAACCGTGCCCTACAGAACCTCGCGGCGAAGCACGGCGGCAAGCTGGATGGCGTGCAGGACGACGCGAGAGTCCTGCGCGTCGCGGGCGGAATTCGAGAGAAGAGAGAGGAGGACGGGAAGCTCAAGGGCGGACGCCATGGTCCCGTCGCCGGCGTGCGACTGGGCGCGCGGCTATCGGTCGACGCGCTGCGCGACGCGCTGGCGCGACTTGAGGCGCAGGACGGGTCGAAGGTCGAGGAGGCCGCAGGATCGCGCACGCGAGCGCGCAGGACGTCCGGTGCGACCGTGCGGAAGTCGCCGGTCGCGGGAGGCTGGACCGCGCGCAAGATCGCGGAGGTCGGCACGCGCGCGCAGCACGTCGTCGAGCGCGCCGTGCGCCTGCTCCCGACAACGTCGACGCTCAAGTCCGACGCCGGCGTGCCGACTTGGACGCTCGAGGTCTGTCCGGCGTGTCGCGGACTGGAAAGCGCGGGCACGGTCGCGCGCGACACGGCGTGGGTCACGGCGACGGGATGGCTCAAGTGCTGGCGCGACACGTGTCGCGCGGGCGCGGGCGCTGGACGGAAGGTGGATACGCTGGACGAGAACGGCGTCCAGGTGTTCGGGATCCATGCCCGCGATTGGATTCGGGATCGCATCGTCGCGGAGGCGAACGCGCGAGAGCTGGCGGACGTCGTCGACCAACTGGACGGAATCGTCGCGACGGTCGACCTCGACCTCCGCGACGAAGTCGTGCGGCGCGCCACGGCGACGCCCGTGCCCGCGCCGGCCATCGCGCCCGACAAGCTGTCCGACGCGCAGGATCGCACGCGCGCGGCCATCCTCGAGGCGCTGGCGATCGAGGGCGTCGGCGTCGTCCAAGTGTCGACGGGCGTCGGAAAGACGCACGCGGCAATCGAATTGGTGCGGTCGGGGGCGCTACCCGCGGGATCGGTCGTGCTGGCGTTCCCGACGCACGACCTGCTGCGGCAGGCCATCCGACCGCTCGAGGCGTCCGGCGTGCCGGTCGTCGTGCTCGAGGGCGTCGGCACGGCGTGCGCGTTCAAGGACCGCTACCGCGAGCTTGGCTCGCCGGCGGACTGGAAGCAGATTGCCTGCAAGGCGTGCCCGCATCGCAGCACGTGCGGCGCGTTGCGGAGGCCGGAGGCCGGCAAGGTCGTCGCCTGCACGGTCGCGCACCTCGAGTCCCTGGCGAAGTCGCCGGACAACGGTCCCGACGATCCTGGTCCCTTGCGCGGTCGCCGGCTGATCGTCGACGAAGCGCCCGACAGCGTGTCGGCGTGGAGTCTGTCGGACGCCGACGT
>CAIUDO010000415.1 GCA_903897935.1 uncultured Pseudomonadota bacterium | reverse complement strand
GCCGGCGGTCGAGATCGCCACGCTGTTCGGCGAGCTGACCTGGAACGTCGACTTCGACGCCGCCGCCGAGGCCGCCGGGTACGTGGACTGCGCATACACCCGCCAGTACGACGGCCAAGAAGACGCCTCGGCGCCGTACTTGTGCCCCGAGTGCGATCCGGTGTTCAAGGCCACGGTGACGATGACCGCCGGCGAGGCCGACTGCTACGCCAGCGTGACCACGGCGGCGTACGCCCGCAACGAGTGGGTCGGGTACGGCGCCGGGTCGTGGTACCGCGGCGCCGCCGAGAACTACCTGCTGGGACTCATGGGGGGCGCTACGGCGACGCCCGACGAGATCATGGTCGACTACGAGGTGGCGTCGACCACGGAGTTCGGCTCCAACGTCACGTACCACGTCACCGGCACCGTCGCGCTCGGGACCGGCACGGGCGACCCCATGCAGGGGTACGCGCCGCCCGCATCCTACGACTGTGGGTGGCCCAAAGCGAACCCACCCGCGTACGGAGGCGATTGGACCGTCGCGTTCGGGCAGGTTCTGCCCGACGGCTGGATGCTCGATCAGTGCGACGAGCCGGTTCGGTTGCACGACTTCGCTGGGAAGTACCTGGTCATCGACGTCAGCGCGATGGACTGTGGGCCGTGCCAGAGCATGGCCGCCGCCGAGCATGACTTCATGAGCTCGATGGACCTCGTCGGCATCGACGTCGAGGTCATCACGCTCATGGCCCCCTCCTTGTCCGACACGCTGGGCGTGACGCCGCTGGAGGACCTGCAAGCCTGGGCCGACACCTACGGCATCGAAGGGCCGGTGCTCGCCGATCGCGGCTACGGGTACTGGCCGGTGGGCCTGTTCGCCGAAGCGTCGCTCGGGGGCTTCGGCTACCCGACCTGGCTCATCGTGGCGCCCGATCTGACCGTGATCGACGGCGGCGTCGGCTACAGCTCGTGGTCGGGCATCGCGGTCGCGATCGAAGAGCACGCGGGCGGCTGAATCGGCGCCGCGCCGAGGTTGGCCGCGGCAGCGATCCTGCCGCCGCAGCCTACCTCGACAGCTTGGCGACGTGTCAGCGATCCAACAGGTGCAAGCCGCGCTCCCACCAGTCGGCGGTAGGCGTTCGGGTCACGTTGGTGCCGCAGTGCACCTCGCCCAACGCGAGGTGGTACACGTCCCAGTCGTCCATCCAGTGGAACTCCATGTCCGAAGGCATGAGCGCTTCCATCTCGGGGATGAACAGGTCGGACCCGAGGTCGGCGTCGTTCGTGCGGAAGTGCGGGTCGGCCCAGAACACCTTGCTCTCGCCCGGCGTGCGGTTGCCGACGATCAGGTTGGGCGTGCCCGGGACCAACGCGGCGACGAACCGTCCACAGTATCCGACCTCTTCGAAGATGGCTGGGAACCTGATGATCTCGTCTTCCGTGACGCCCAGCTCCTCGCGGAACAGGTCCACTGCGGGGTCGATGTAGTCGGATTGCAGGTCGTCGTTGAGCGCGCGCAGCGGGCCATCGTCGACGATCTCACCGATGGAGCCGTAGTTGTGGCCGGAGTTGTACAGCGGCAACGAGGTAGACGGGTCCATCGCCTCCATCATCGCGTACGCCATCGGGACGTCGCCCACCAGCAGCCGGAAGCCCCGCGGCGCCGTCGGATCCGGCACGAACGACGTGTACTCGTCGACGTGACCGACGCAGAGCCACGAAGTGTCCAACACCAACGGGTCCTGGATCTTCTGCTCCTCGAGGAAGTCCGTCAAGCTCCTGGTTGGAACGTATGATCCGGCCTCGCCGTAGTAGATGCGGCCGTACGGATACTCCGTGCCATCGGGCGCGGTGAACGGCGGGGTGACCTCCATGTTGCCGAACGAGTCCTGGCTGGTCGCGAAGCCCGCGCCCCACGTCATGACCGCGAAGTCCGGCGCCTCGATCTCGGCCTCCGGGAAGTTGTCGAGGCCACGGTCGCGGATGGAGTCGATGACCACGTCGACGCGGTGTCCGGGTGCGGTGACGCTCGCGAACTCGATCTCGTCCTGGATCCACACGTCGTACTGGTACCGATTGTCGTCGATCGGCGAGAAGTCCGCACCCAGCGCGTCGCTGTACTCGTCGACCATCTGGGCGTTCCCACCGAACGCCGAGGTGTCCATCATCCAGGTGTGCTCGGACGGCTGCAGGTGGTGGTTGAGGATGAGCGGCGCGGCGAGCAGCCGCGTCGACGTGCTCGCGACCTCGGCCCCGTCGGCGTCCCGCCACGTCCACTGGATGGACGCTTCGACGAGGAAGTCCTTGAACTCCACCTCGAAGACGACGTCGGCTTCGTTGTCGGAGAGCGTGGTCGACGGGTCGCCGCTGTCCATCGCCACCGAGCCGTCGTACCAGACGCGGACGCCGTTGGCGTCCCCGCCCAGGGTGAGCTCCAGCACGTCATCGGGACCCAGCTCGGACAACAAGCTCGCCGGCACGATCAGCTCGGACCGGTCGTTCTCGCCGCCTGCCCCACGCTCGTCCCAGTCGACGTCGCCGTCTTCGTTGTCGTCGTCGACGTTCGGGACGCCGTAGACCGCGACGGGGAGGTCGTCGATGTGCGCCGCGTCGGGCGCGACCGGCTCGGTCCCGCGCGGTCCAGTCTCCTCGACTGCCGGCTCGTTCTTGCACGCGACCAGCGCGAGCAGCACCAGGGCACGAGCGGCCGTCACTGGGCACCCCCCGCCAGCTTGACCGCGAGGCGGGACACACGCGCGTCGCTGTCCGCCTGCATCCCGACCGCGACCGCCGCGGCGCGCGGCCGATCGAGGCGATCGAGGGCATGCAGCACCTGCAGGCGCACCTCGGCGTCCGGGTCCGCGGCGAGCGCGGCGACCTCGCTGGCAGACGCGGACACCCGCAGCACCCCGAGGGCGCGCGCGGCGGCCGCACGTACGCCGGCGTCGGAGTCGGAGAGCGCGTCGCGCAGCGCCTCGGCGGCCAGGGCGCCGCTCTCGTGGCTGGTCAGGCTGCGCGCGGCCTCGGCGCGGATTCCGGGCGACGGGTCCGATAACGCGCGGGTGAGCGCGGGGATCGCGGTCGCAGCGGAGGCGTCGCGGAGCCCGTGCACCATGCCCTCACGCACGAACGCCGACGGCTCGGTGGTCAACCACGCCGCGAACGGGGCCTCCCAGATGTCCTCGCCGGTGGTGCGCGCGATGACCTCGGCGAGGGCGCCGCGCAGCTCCGCGTGCTCGTCTCCGTGCGCCATGCGCTCGAGCAGGATCGGCGTAACGACGGGATCGGTGAGGTCCGTCTCGGTGAAGCGCCAGAACCCCGCGCGGGTGGTCGCCGGCAGCGCAGACCACGCCGCTTCGGCGCGCGCGACGTCGGTGCGCCACGAGATCACGGCCTGCGCTTCCAAGCGCACCTGCCAGTCCGTGGTGGATCCGACGACCTCGACCAGCGCGTCGGTCGAGACGCCTCCGTCGTGGATGAGGTCGTTACGCAGCGCCACGTGGTCGGCCGGGTCGGCCTCGGCCAACGCACGAAGGTCGGCTTCGAGGCCGTTGGCGTGCGCGAGAGGCGCGGCGAGGCTGCCCGCTGCGACGACGACCACCCACGCGGCGGTCGCCCGCGCGAGACGACGATTGAATTCGGGGTTCGTCATGGTTCAGCCTCCAATCAGGTGCATCGCGTCGGTCCACCAGGATCCGGTCGGCGTCCGTACGGTGTTGGTACCGCAGTGGACTTCGCCGAGCGCGAGGTGGTAGACGTCCCAGTCATCGATCCAGTGCAACGTGTGGCTCGCGGGCAGCAGGCTCTCGAAGTACGGCACGAGGAGATCCGATCCAAAATCGGCGTCGTTCGCTCGGAAGTGTGGATCCGGCATGTAGAGGCCCGTCGGCCCGCCGCTCACGTTGCCGACCACGAGGTTGAGGGTGCCCGGCACCAGCGCCGCGGTGGCCCCACCACAGAACGCGACCGTCTCGAAGACGGCGGGAAACCGGACGATATCGTCGTCGGTGAGGCCCATCTCGGCCCGCAGGAGATCTTCGGCGACGTCAATGTAGTCGGTCTGCAAGTCCGCGTTGAGCGCGCGCAGCGCGGCGTCGCTCTGGATCGCCCCCACCGTGCTGAACCCGTGCCCGGAGCGGTAGAGCGGCAACGAGACGCTCGGGGACATCGCGTCGAGCGCGGCGTAGAACAGGTCGACGTCGGACATGTACAGGCGGAAGCCCTTGGGTGCGGTGGCATCCGGCACGAACGTCATGAACTCGTCGACGTGTCCGACACAGAGGAACGACGTGTCCATCGGGATCGGATCCTGGACCAACTGGTCTTCCAGGAAATCCGTCAGGTTCCGGTGGGGCGTGTACGCGCCGGCTTCACCGTAGTAGATGCGACCGAACGGCCAGCTCACGCCATCGGCTTCGAACGGCGGTGTGACCTCGACGTTGCCGAACGAGTCCTGGGACGTCGCAGCGCCGCTCCCCCACGTCATGACGGTGACGTCGGGCCCTTCGAGCTCACGCTCCGGGAACGTGTCGAGGCCGCGGTTGCGGATCGAGTCGATGACCACGTCCGTGCGCAATCCGGGCGCGGTCGAGGTCGCGAGCTCGAGCTCGTCCTGCACCCATACGTCGTACCCGTAGGTGCCGTCGTCCAACGCGGAGAACGCGCCACCCAACGACGATGCGTACTCGGAGATCATCTGCGCGTTGCCGCCCCACAGACCGATCTCCATCGCGTAGTACGCCTCCCCCGGCTGCAGGTGGTGGTTCAGGATCAGCGGCCCCGCGATCAGGCGCACGTCGAACGAGTCGTCGACGCCGGCGTCGACGAGCGTGAACGTGAGGGTCGCCTCGGACAAGAAGTCCTCGAACTCGACCTGCCAGTCCTCGGCGGCGGACAACGTGCCGGTCATCGGGCCGCTGTCGCCGAACCGCACCGTGGCCCCGTCCCGGACCCGAACACCCGCGCCCACGAGCGCGACGTCGATCGTAGCGCCCGGGGGCAACGCGTCGAACAGAGCAACGGGCAACGACCACGCCGCGAGGTCGTCTTCTCCCGCGGGTGACGCGTCGTCCCAATCCGCGCGCCCGTTACCGTCGTCGTCGTCGATGTTCGCGACGCCGGGCACCAGCTCGGGCAGGTAGTCCGCGAGCGACATCGGTGTCGGCTCGGTGTCCGTGTCGGTGTCCGCGTCCGCATCGGCATCGGTGTCCGTGTCGGTGTCCGTGTCCGCATCGGCGTCGGCGTCCGCGTCGGCGTCCGCATCGGCATCGGCGTCCGCATCGGCATCGGCGTCCGCATCGGCATCGGCGTCCGCATCGGCGTCGGCATCGGCGTCCGCGTCTGCATCGGCGTCGGCGTCCGCGCGCGGGGCCATCGTCTCTTCGTACGGCTTGTCACACGCCCCAATCGTGAGCGCTGCGAGGATCCACGAGCCGCCCCTCCACACCGAACGACCACGCTTCAGCCTCATGCCGACGCTCCATAGTGTTGGACCGGAGTCTGGACGCTCACGCGCCGTGTCGCTGCAAAAGATCGACCAATCGCGGGACACCGGCCATCGTGTGCTCGCGCGCTGACGGTCGCAGCTGCGCGTACACCTTCTTCATGACGGCGTTTTGCGCACGCGCCGCCCGCCGATCGGTCACCCCGAGCAGCCCATCCGCGATCTCGCCCGCGTGCGCCCGGAAGTATCCGCGCGGATCCGGCGTGATCTTCGCTCGCTCCCAGTGCGGCTCCACGACGGGCGCGAACTCGGGGAGCAACATGCCCAGCGCGGCTTGAATCATCCCCGGCTTGAGCGCTTTGACCGTCTTGTACCCGGCCTTGACCGCCATCCCCGAGAGGCCGCTGCGCGCGGCGACCTCCTCGTCGAGGATTCGGACCGCGTCGTCCACGACGACCCGGCCGGTAGCTGGATCGCGCAGCTTGTCTTGCAGGCTCACTCGGCGCCTCCCGTCTTCACCATACCTGGGCACCACGGGGTTGGCGCGTTCCCGCCAAGCTCCTTGACCCAGTGCCCGAGGTAGTTGCGGCCGTAGCACGAGTGCCCGCCGTAGCCGAGACCCTTCTGAGCGCACTCGAGCGAGCGCTCGAAGTCCCGGTTGTTCTGGGCCTTCACGACGTCCGACCCCGGGATGTCGGTGTAGAGCTTGTCCGTGATGTACATCTTGACCCACGGCCCGACGATGTCGCACAGGACCTGGGCCGCTTCATCGGACGGCGACGCGCCGAGCGCCTCGAGCACCGCCTCGCGCACCGCGCCGGACGTGTCTTCGGTGAGCGCGCGCTTCTTGAGGCAGGCGAGCGCCTCTGGCCGCTTGGTGCCCTTGTACGACTTCATGGCGGCGACGCGCACCGGCTCCTCGGGGTCCTCCAGCATCGCGCGGCACACCATCTCGTCGGTCTGAGGCAGCCGGAGCTTGACCACACCGAGCAGCGCCTCGGCGCGCACGATCCCCGCTGCGTCCTTTTGCGCGGCTTCGAGCATCTTCTCGACCACCTTGGGCTCGGAGCGACCCTTGAGCGCTTCGGCCGCCGACGCCCGGACCTCGGCCGACGGGTCGCTGCCCAGCAACGACAACAGCAGGTCCACGTGGGCGTCGGACGGCTGCAGCTGCTTGGCCTGCAGCGCGCGCAGGTCGTCGTCCTTCTCGGTGGGGAGCGCGGCGCCGATCGCCGCGAAGCCGGCTGGAGCCACGATCTTGGCGAGCGCCATCGTGAGCAGCGTGCGGTCCTCGACGTCCGTGATGTTCGGGTCGGTGAGCGCTGGGGCGAGGCAGGCCGCGAGGTCGTCACGGCGGCTCGCGACGAGGCCCTCTGCGATCGCGGCGTCCCACTTGTGCTTCGACGCGTCGTACAGCTCCTCGCACAAGCACGTCGTGGCGACGGGCTCGTTCGGGTACTCCTTGAGCTTGGTCGCCGCGTACGTACGGATCTCGGCGCTGTCTTCCATCGTGAGCCCGACGCACGCGGCGTTGTAGCGGCCCTGCGCCAGGTAGGCGTCGATGTCGGTGGTGCGCTTGATGTGCGACGGCGCGAGATCGCAACCGAACATCGAGGCAAAGCAAGCGGCGATCACCGCGCCGCGCGAGTACCCGAAGGCCAAGACAACCTCACTTCGCGCGACCCTACCGGCGCCGCGCCCACGTCAATTCGAATGGTTCGACCCGTACGACCGGAGGATCCGCGACCCAACCGCTCCGTGACGTCGCTGAGACGGCCGCGACGCGACCCTCCCGTGGCGACAGGCCAGCGGCGGATTGAGCAAGGAGCATCACTTCCGGGCGTGACCTTAGCGCGGCCCCGAGGCGAGCGGCACGCCTCGCGTGGTCCCGGGCCCTGCTTCACAATCCGAGCGTTGAACGACGATGCCGGTCCCGCCGCCGGTTATGCGGCGCCCACTCGGGAGGGTCCATTGCTCCGCCGGCTCGTCAAGTTTCCGTCTCGCCTCGCGCGTCGGCTCGCTCGTTTGGTGCGTCCGCAGGCCGCGCCGTCGCCTTCCGCGCAGCCCCCGCGCCCGTCGGCGCCCGCGCCGGCGCCCTCGCCCACCGCCGCGTCGCCCGCGCGGCCTGCCCCCAAGCGCGACGTGCCCGACGTCACCGTCACCATCACCGAGACGCCGAACCCCAACGCCCGGCGGTTCACATGCAGCGTGCCGGTGATGAAGGGCGGCGCCACGTTGTCGGCCGCCACCCGGGCTGACGCCGAGGCGCACCCGCTCGCGAAGGCGCTCATGGAGTTCGACTACGTCTCCACGGTGTTCTTGTCGGGCGACTTCGTGACGATCACGAAGAAGCCCACGGCGAACTGGGACGAGATGATCCAGGTCCTCGAAGGCGTCGTCGGCGAGATCGTGGCGCAGGAGGCGGCCGCGTCGTGAGCTCCGGGGCGGGCCCTGCACCGACCAAGGGAGACGTAGGTTCGTCCGACGAAGTCGGAGGAACCGAAGCGACCGCCGGGAGGGCGGATAACGGAAGTGGGGCCCGGTCCGCCGCGAATCCGCGCACGGGCGCGATCGGTTCCGCAGCTCGCGGCGGAGGCGTCAGCCAGGGCCCCGCACCGACCAAGGGAGACGTAGGTTCGTCCGACGAAGTCGGCCGAACCGAAGCGACCGCCGGGAGGGCGGATGACGGAAGTGGGGCTCGCCGCGGAGGCGTCAGCCAGGGCCCGCTGCTCCGGGTCGACGGGTTGACCGTGCGCCACCCAGGCGCGGCGTCCCCCGCGGTCGACGACGTGTCGTTCGTGCTCGAGCCCGGCGTCGCGCTCGGCCTCGTCGGTCGCAGCGGCTCCGGGAAGTCCACGGTGCTCTGGTCTATTCCGGGCCTGTTGCCGGGGACCGCGCGCGTGTCGGGCCGCGTCTGCTTCGACGGCACGGACGTGCTCACCTGTGGCGCGAGCGCGCTGCGCTCGTTGCGGGGGCGCGCCATCGGGGTGGTGCCCCAGGAACCGATGAGCGCGCTGAACCCGGTCATGCGGGTGGGCGACCAGGTGGCCGAGACGCTCGTCGCCCACGGGGCGTCCTGGCGCGACGCGCGGGCGCGGGCGGCCGCCTTGCTCGACGAGGTCGGCCTGCCGCGCCGCTGCGCCTCGGCCTGGGCGCACGAGCTCTCGGGGGGTCAAAAGCAGCGGGCGCTCGTCGCCGCTGCGATCGCGAACGGTCCTCGGCTCCTGCTCGCCGACGAGCCAACGACCGCGTTGGACCCGTCGATTCAGCTCCAACTCCTCGATCTGCTCGACCGCCTGCGGCGCGAGCGCGGGATGGCGATGTTGTTCGTGAGCCACGACCCGGCGGTCGTGGCGCGGGTCGCGGATCGGATCTGTGTGATGGAGCGCGGGCGGATCGTCGACTCCGGGGATCCGGTGAGCGTGTGGGCGCGGCGGTCGCGCTCGGCGCCGCTCCCGAAGCGCGCGCCTGGCCGCGCCGGGTCGGAGCCCGCGGTCGCGCTGGCCGGGGCGCGCGTCGTCTACGGCGAGCGCGGCACCTTCGGTGGTGAAGGTGGTGTATGCGCGGTCGACGGCGTGTCGTTCTCGGTGCGACGCGGCGAGACGGTCGGCCTGGTCGGGGCCTCGGGGAGCGGCAAGACGTCCGTTGGGCGCGCGATCCTCGGCCTCGTCCCGCTCAGCGCCGGCGTCGTGACGATCGCGGGGCAGGTCGTCGCAGGGACCCGCTCCAGCGCGGATCGTTCGTTGCGGGCGCGTGTCCAAGTGGTCTTCCAAGACCCCCACGCGTCCCTCGACCCGCTGATGACGGTGAACGAGGCGCTGTCCGAGCCGATGCGCAGCGCCCCGCGCGCGGACGCCCGCCGTCGCGTGGACGGGCTGCTGACCGAGGTCGGCCTCGACCCTGACGTCTATCGCGACCGCTACCCGCACGAGCTGTCGGGCGGTGAGCGCCAGCGCGTGTGCATCGCGCGCGCGCTCGTGCCCGATCCGGACTGCGTCGTGCTCGATGAGGCGGTGAGCGCGCTCGACGCCGACGTGCGCGGCGCGATCCTGTCCGTGCTCGGCGACCTCCAGGCGCGCCGCTCGTTGGCGTACCTGTTCATCTCCCACGACCTGCGGTTGGTTCGCGCGCTCTGTGATCGGATGATCGTGCTCGATCACGGCCGCGTCGTCGAGGAGGGCGCGCCTGACGCCATCATCGCGTCGCCGGTGTCGGACGCCGCGCGTCGGCTCGTCGCGGCGATGCTCGACGAACCGGCTCGAGACCACCCGGGTGCCCCGCCCGAGTAGCGACCGCCCGCGACCGCTGGGAGGCGGCCGGGCGGCACTGAGTGCGGCGAGGTGCGCGCGGGTGCACCGTCGCACGCGTCGGGGCGCGGAAGACGAAGCGATGGGCGACCGCGCGGCATTGTAACAGGTAGAAACGATGTAACCGGGCCCTTGGTGCGTGACGCGGGCCCAAGTACCGGTTGACCCGCTGCGCGCGTCGCGTAGGAGGGTGGCGACTCCGGCGGGGCGGCATTACCGTCGCAACGTCACGCACTGGAGATGCCATGTACGCTCGAATGACCTGCCTGCTCGCCCTCGCGCTCGCGCTCGGATGCACCCCGAAGGAGACGGGGCCGGTCGCGTCTGGCGACACGGACACCGACACGGACACCGACGCGGACACCGACACCGACACCGACACCGACACCGACCCGAACGCGCCGCGCATCCAGATCGGCGAGGGCGAGACCGAGTTCTTGGACATCGACGAGGGCGATCTGGTCGATCTCTGGCACGGGCCACAGGGCGGCTGGCACATCTTCGGGTCCGTTCGTACGTGGAACCTCGGCGAGATCGCGACCATCATCTACTGGATCACGGACGACGAGCTGGGCTGGGAGATCGCCAACGTCGAGCACAAGGTCCTGATGCCGACCGGCACCGACTGTGACGGATGCCTCGAGTACGTCGGCATGTTTGGGTACGTCTTCATCGAAGACTACACGGTCGGGATGGAGTGCGGTCAGTGCGGCAAGTCCGACTGCGTCCCGCCCGAGGTCCTCATCGGCCACCCGGCCACCATCTGTATGTCGGTCGAAGACACCGACGGCGTCATGGCGCAGGACTGCTTGCAGGTGCTCATCGATGAAGACCCGACCGGGATCGACGCGCCATGTGTGCCCTGATCTGGGGCCAATCAGCCTCAGCGTCGTTCGTCGCGCCGCGGATTTGCTCGCTGCTCGTCGCCCTGGTGGGCTGTGGCGTGGGCGGCGAGCGCCTGGAGTCCGGCGCCCCCGCCACCTCGGTGGAGACGGGAGGCGGGCCTACCCCCGAGTCGGAGACCGAGCCGGAATCCGAGACGGAGTCCGAGACAGCCCCGGTGACGTGCGATCCGTGGACCCTTGATCTTCAGCAGGCGTTCCACCAGGAGGACATGTACGGCGCCGACCCCCTGACCGGCCTGCCGAACGAACAAGGCCCCGGCGTCGCGCTGGGTGACCTCGACGGCGACGGCGATCTCGACGCCATCCTCGCCGTTGGCGCCGGGCGCTCGATCGGGTTTCGCAACGACGGCGGCGCGCTGATCCGCGACGAAGCCACGATCACCGCCAACGGAGGGCCGCTGCCGCACGCCAACAGCGTGGCGATCGCCGACCTCGACGGCGACGGCGACGACGACGTCGTGCTCGCCCGCGGGGTCGGCTACGCGGATCTGCTGTTGTGGAACGACGGCAGCGGCGCGTTCACCACCGCAGACCTACCGAACAGCACGGGTGAGAGCGTCACGATCGCGCTCGGTGACGTCACAGGAGACGGCCAGCTCGACGTGGTGATCGCAGGGTTCGAGCACCTGCTGGACCCGCTGGACACCCAAGACGGCACCGCGCGGGGCGATGGCACCACGCTGTACGTGCAGGCGTCGCCGGGTTCGTTCGTCGACGCGACCGATCGCCTTCCGGAGTCGATCCAATACGCCCTCACCTACCACGCGGCGTTGGTCGACTACGACGCCGATCACGACCTCGACATCTACCTGTCGAACGACTTCGGCAACCTGATCATCGCCAATGAGATGCTCGAGAACGACGGTTCGGGCAACTTCACCATCGACGATGACTGCGCGTGCGACATCGCCAAGACCTGCATGGGCGTGTCGGTCGCCGACTTGAGCTACGACGGCGCGCCCGACCTGTTCATGACCGACTGGGGCCTGAACTGGTACCTGCTCAACGACGGCGGGGGCGGGTTCATCCAGGCGCAGGAGGCGCACGACGTGGTGCCCGACGACCCCGAGAGCGAGGTCGCGTGGGGATCGCGGGTCGCGGACCTCAACCTTGACGGGTGGCTCGACGCCGCGATCGCGTACGGACCCATCTTGCCCGACCAGCTGACCACCTCGACCACGCAGATGGACGCCATCCTGCTCGGGGACGGCTCGGGCGATCTGCACGACGTCACGCTCGACGTCGGGTTCGGGGACCGCGGCATCGGCAGGACGATCGCCCAGGGGGACCTCGACCGCGACGGCCGGCCCGACCTCGTGGTGGCGGGTCGTGTCTACATGCTGGTGTACTTGTCGCGTGGTGGTTGCCCCAACGGGGTCACGGTCACGCTCGACGCCGGGCCGGGCAACCCACACGGCGTCGGCGCCTCGGTGCAAGCGCACGCCGCCACCGCCACGGTCACCCAGTACATGCTGCCCTCCAGCTCGTTCGGGCAGTCCGCGACCGAGCTGTACATCGGTATGGCCGACGCGCCGACGATCGACCTCACCGTCGTGTGGCCCGACGGGTCGTCGGACGAAGTCCTCGGGGTCCCGCCGGGCCCGCTGCACCTCGAGCGCTGAACACTACCGCCGCGTTCGTGCGGTTCGTGCGCGCAGGCGCTACCCTACCCGCAGAGGCGCGCCGCCGGTTGGTGCGGCTCGCGCGCGCGTAGGAGGCAGCTTGGGGAAGTTCACGGGTGTAGGGGCCTCCTGCTTTTTGCCGGTGGCGCTGGGCGTGGCCCTGCTCGCCTGCGCCGGCAAGGACTCGGACACCGGCCCGCTGACGGCGGACGCGGACACCGACGCGGACACGGACACCGACGCGGACACCGACGCGGATACGGACGCCGACACGGATACGGACACCGACACCGACACCGACACCGACACCGACACGACCGACCCCACCTGCACGCCATGGTCGCTCACGCTGCACCAGTCGCTCTCCCAAGAAGACCTGTTCGCCGACGATCCGCTGACCGGCCTGCCGAACGAGCAGGGCCCAGGGGTCGCGCTCGGCGATCTCGACGGTGATGGCGACCTCGACGCGGTGCTCGCGGTCGGCGCCACCCGCTCGATCGCGCTCCGCAACGACGGCGGCAGCTTGTTGCCGGACGACGGGATGACCGCAGACGGCGGCGCGCTCCCCCACGCGAACAGCGTCGCGATGGCGGACCTCGACGGCGACGGCGACG
>CAIUDO010000414.1 GCA_903897935.1 uncultured Pseudomonadota bacterium | reverse complement strand
CTCGCAGGCGCGATGATGGCGCTGCTCGCCGCCAGCCCGTTCGCGGACCGCCTGGTGTGGCTCTGCAGCCTCATTCAGCCCGCCGCCGCCGCCGCGGACGGCCCGACCGTACGTTGGATCGCCGGCATCGCGGGCGGCGTATGGGCGGGTTGGGGCGCCATGATGCTCGCCCAGGCGATGGGCCGCAGCCCCGCGTGGGCGTTGCGGGCCGGCCTCGTCGTGTGGTTCGTGCTCGACGGGCTCGCGTCGGTCACCAACGGCGCGCCGCTGAACGTCGCGGTGAACCTGTCGCTGCTGATCCCGGGCCTCCTCCTGCTTCGGCGCGCCGACGATGCCGCATCGGTCGACCGATAGCTCGTGGTCGTATCCGACCCACTGGGTGCCGGACCGCTCCCGCTGAGCTACTTCAAGGAAGGATTGAGCTTGGAGGCAAGGACTCGAACCCGCGCCCTGCCGGTAGGAGCCGGCTGCTCTGCCGCTGAGCACCTCCAAGACGCCGCCAAAGCGTAGCATACGGGCACCACGGAGGGCGAATGGCAGACGATACGAGCCCGATCGCGCGCGCCTTGATGGCGCGGCTCGGTCGCGAGGGCGGGGACGGCGTCAGCGAGGCGGTGCTCGTCGCGACCACGTGCAAGTCGGTGCCCGGCGCGACGCCAGCCGCCGTGCAAGCCGCGCTCATCGGCCTCGTCCAACGCCGCGTGTGCACGCGGAAGGGTGGTCGGGTCATCGGCGCGCCGAGGGCGACCCCGTCGCCGCGGAACCCCGCCGAGCTGAGCGCGCTCCCGAGCCTGCGCCTGCCCCGCCTCGCCGCTTCGACCATCGAGCTGTGCGTCGACCTGCCGCAGGTCGAGGAGGACGCCGAGGCGGACGCGGCCCGCGAAGCCGCGATCGAGGCCAACCTCGCGGCCGCGTTCGCCGAGGTGGCGCCCGACGAGGGGGGAGGCAGGTCGCTCACGCTGACCAAGGAGCTGTTCGAACGCATGACGGCGGGCGTGCCGCCGCGGCGGCCGAGCCCGTTGCCCAGCGACGCTCAGGTCCGCGCCGTCGCGTGGCTCATCGAGAACGAGCGCGCGGTGGCCTTGGCGATCGCCGAAGCGTTCGCGGACCGGGTGCGCAGCGGCGGTCGCCCCCGCGTCGGCCGCTCCGGCGACCGCGACCGCGACGACACGTCGTTCGGCGTTCAGTCGATCCGGGTCCGTCAGGCCGTCGGGGGTCGTTCGACGCTGGTGCTCGACGGCTGGTGTGGCTGGGACGAAGAGCACGGGTTCGGGATCGAGCTGGACGGCACCGACGTGATCGAGACCGGCGGAGCGTCGGAGATCCGCTAGGATCCCGTGGCCGTTGGCCGCGGAGCGGCCACGCGCTCGGGATCGCCTCTGCCCGCGCCCGTCCCGCCGGTCGGATCGGGGTGAAGCGACCAGCCGCGGACCGGGGACGGGTCAGCTCGCCGTCCGGCCCGCCATCCTGGCGGGACGGGTCAGCGGGACCCCTTCGTGATCGCACGCCTACTGCCGCGAGACGATCGTGAAGTCGACCCGCCGGTTCTGTGCGCGATGCTCGTCGGAGTCGTTCGGCACCACCGGCCGCGTCTCCCCGTACCCCTTCGACGCCAACCGGTTCCGGTCGATCCCGCTCCGCACCAACCAGTCCACCACGGCGGCCGCCCGCCGCTCCGACAGCCCGTAGTTGAACGCGTCGTCGCCGATGTCGTTCGTGTGCCCCTCCACCAACACGTCGGTGATCTCCGGGTGCTCACGCAGCAGCGCCGCGACCGCCTCCAACACCGGCGTCGACGTGTCCAGCAGCACCGCGCTGCCCTCCGCGAAGTAGATCCGGTCGGTGATGACGATCCGGTTCGCCGAGATCTCCGCCAACTTCGGGCACCCGTCCGACGTCGCGGGGTCCTGCCCGGGCCGGATCGGCACGTCCGGACACAGATCCCGTACGTCCGGCACCCCGTCCCCGTCGCGGTCGCGCAGGTCGGACAGCTCCGGGCACCCGTCCCCGTCTTCGAACCCGTCGACGTCCTCGGGCTCGAGCGGGCAGTCGTCGTCGAGGTCGGCGAGGCCGTCGCTGTCGGCGTCCGCCTCCGGGCACCCGTCCCCGTCGAGCAAGCCGTCGAGATCCTCGGGCTCGAGCCGGCAGTCGTCGTCGACGTCGAGCACCTCGTCGTTGTCGTCGTCGAGGTCGGGACACCCGTCGAGGTCGTGGAACCCGTCGACATCCTCCGGCACGGTCAGGCACTTGTCGTTGCGGTCGACCACCCCGTCCCCGTCGGCGTCGGTGTCGGGCGGAGTGCCCGGAGCCCGCCACCCGAACCCAGCCAACACCCGGAACCTGCTGGCCCCCACCCCCCCGCTG
>CAIUDO010000413.1 GCA_903897935.1 uncultured Pseudomonadota bacterium | reverse complement strand
TGCCGTCGCCTGGAAGCTGCCACACCGGAGGGTCCGTGATCGACGGTGGGGGGGCCGTCGTCGAGCCCGAGAACCGCGCGGCCAGCCAGGACGCGGCGAGGCGGGCCACGCGGATCGACCCGCGGCTGCTTTGCCAGGCAACGTACGCGAAGTGCCCAGTCATCCACACACAAGCATCCCCGCCTGCCACCGATGCCTCGGTGCGTGCAACGTACGCCCCACCGCCCCCTGCGTCCGTCTCGGTGCCTGCGGCGCCCACGTCCAGGAAGTACGGACCGAAGCGACGGAACGTAGTCGAAGGGTCGCCGTCCCACACATCCCACGCCCAGCGAACGCGCACATCGTCGGCGCCGGTGCGCTCCTCCCAGGCGACGAGCCGGGTGCGGCCGTCCGGGCTGTACGCGACCGTGGGGTCCGAGGCCCGACCGTCTTCCGTGGACAGCGGCGGTGGGGACGCCATGCTCAGCCGCACCTTGCCCGCGCTCCGGTCGATCTGCCAGGCTTCGAGGTCTTGAGCTCCGGCCATGCCTGGGTCGAGCAGAGACCCGTCCTCCGCGGTGAGCACATACGTACGATCGACCGCGTTGCCTGCCGCGGCGAGGAACTTCAACTCTGGAGCCACCCAGGCCGCGCCCCAAGCGAGCAGGGACACGTCTCCCTCCCAAAGCACCGCCGCATGAGCCAGCGCGTCGACCCACGCTTCGCACACCGCGTGGGGGCCGTGCACGCGCGGGAGGGACTCGTGCTCGAGCCACCCCACAACCGCGGGGAGACCGGGGACCACGATCAGCGTCGGGCTGTACGCGTCATAGCCGGTGTGGTACGGCGGACGCTCCTCGGGCGGGAGCCACGCCCGGTGAAACATCCCCCTGATCCAGCGACCCACCTCCATCGTCGCGACCCGGATCATGCCTCCGGCGGACGGTGGAGCCATCCACGTGGTGGTCAGGCGCCAATCGGCGCCCACCCTCCACCACGCCACGCTGTGCCCGTTGTTGACGCAGCGATACACGTCGAGCTCCGCCAATTCCGGAATCGACGGGTAGTACTCCAGCTCGTTCGTGCCGAGGCTCAACAGCCTCGACATGGACGTTGGCGCGATGGCGTAGGCTACACCGATCACGGCGCGCCCCCCGAGCGTGAACCTTCGGCCGCTACCGATCCCGATCCTTCCAGGGTCATGATCGCCTCCGGGAAGAGCAGGGTCTCAGCTCATCACGATGTCGATGTAGCCGGCGGCGCGACCAAGCGTCAAGCCACCCGTGCCGACCGTGGCGACCGACCAGGCCGGGCGGGCGAGCCGAAACTCGTTGGATTGGGTGACGATCGCGGTGTAGTCCTGGGCGTAGTCGAGGCCGGCTGCGCTGCTGGCGGTGCCGAGCACGACTGAGCCTTCTGGGTCGCCCTCCTCGTTCGCAAACTGAACCACGAGCGCCACCGAGAGCGTGTCGCCCCCCTGCGTGTTGGCGCGGAGCTCGAACGTTCCTCGGGCCTTCGACCAACCAGCGCAGGGCCGCCAGTTGCCGGCCGGGATTTGGACGGCGGACGTGCCCTCGGCGAACAGGGTGGTCCAGGGAAGGGAAAGGCGCAGCGTGGTCATGGTGCCTCCAACAGGTACCGTGAGCATGCCCCCCCCCCCTCCCCATTGGCAAGGGCCCTGACAAACTCTTGACAAGATGCGGCCACGACCGGCGGCCCGACCGATCGCCGTCTTCGCGTCGTTGTCCGGTGGGGTACGCGCTCGCGCGCGGTGTGCCGGAGGGCGACCTACCTGACGCTGCTCGGCGTGTTCGTCCTCACCTTCATGGCGGTGCCGGCCGCAGCGCGTTTGGGGTGGACCGCCCGCACACGCGCCGTTCATGGCCTGGTCAGGCGAGGCTCCAGCTTCCGCTGCAGCGCAACCAGGTGCTCCATCAGCTGGCCCGCCTTCTGGTGCAGCGCCGCCACCCGCTCCGGATCCAGCGCGTCGAGGTGCTCGTCGTCCAGGTCACCGAACGCGTCGCCCGGATCCTGCAGCAGCTTCGCCATGCGGTTCACCGACTTCTCGAAGCGCGGGAGGGGCGGACGCCCCCGGCCCTCGGGACGGCCTTCCGACGCCGCGTGGGCGGCGGCTTCGAGCTGGCGCGTCGTCCACCGCTCCTCGTCAGCGAGCCTCAACAGCCGCTCTTGCGTGGCCGCCGGCAACGGGAGCACGGCGTAGCAGTGGGTGGTCGTGATGTGTTTCAGCGCTGAAACGCTCATGCGGCGCTCGAGCTCGTACACGCCGGTCGCTCGGTACAAGCTCGGCGCGCTCAAGGCGATGCCCTCGTCCCGCAGGCGCTCGGCGAGCAGCCGCAACGACGTGTCGCGGGGCCCACGAAGCCGGCACGCCTCGGCGTCACCGCCGTACACGTGCTCGACGACGATCTCGCCCGTGCGCACCACCATGCTCAGCATGTGTTCGTGCGCGGCCGTGCGGATGGCGGCGACCGCGGCCGCAATGGCGTCGGCCGAGGCGACCACCAGCTCGGTGGCGGGTTGCTTACGCGGCATCGGACCTCCAGAGGCACGACCCTAGCGGGGTTCGTTCGATCCGCGCAAGCGAAGGCCGCATCTACCTCGGCGAACCCCCGAGCTCGGCCGAACGCTCGGCGCCTGCGGGCGCCTGGCAGCCTGATGGGCATTGCTCCCGTCGCCCGCTGGCGGGTCCCGCGCGAAGACGACGTCGCTCCTCGCGATGGTGACCCAACCGACCTTCACCTGAACGCGAACAACCCGGTCGGCCGCCGCTGAGCGATGCATGGCTTTGACCGGGCTGACCGCTGACCGCTGACCGCTGACCGCTGACCGCTGACCGCTGACCGCTGACCGCTGACCGCTGACCGCTGACCGCTTGTTCAAGGGCTAGAGACCCGACCGCGTGGCGCCGCGCGGGGCCGGCGACGTGCTGACCTCCTCGACCGCGGGCACCCCCAAGCGCTTCGGGATGGAGCCCGCCGCCGGGGCGTCGTCGACGGGCTCGTCGTCGACCAACGGGCGGACCCGTCTGATCTCGGCGTTGAGCGCGCTCTCCCACAAGAACGTGACGTCACAGGACGCGGGATCGTAGACGTCGTTGATCTCGGTCGGGTCCACGTCGTTGTAGTACAGGCCCTTCTCGCCGTCCCAACGGTAGTGCATGCGCACCTCCTCGACCTGGACGACCTGGGCGGTCGGAAACGCGCCCACCGTGAACGTCGCCAGCGAGAAGATGGGCCTGAGATCGGATCCGGACCCGACCGCCGTCCCATGCATGTTCTTGCCCGGCGGGAGGCCCAGGATCTCGAGGATGGTCGGGGCGAGATCCGCGTGCGTCGTCGGAGCATCCCACACGACGGGGCTCGAGCTCGTGCTCCAAAACACCGCGAATGAGGCGTTCTCCTCGGGGTAGAGGTCGTACCCGTGCCCGAGTGAACCCCGCTCGTAGAGCTGCTCGCCGTGGTCGTTCGTGACGACCAAGAGGGTCTCGTCGAGCACGCCGTTGGCCGACAGCTCGGCACGAACCTCGGCGATGACGTCGTCGAGGTAGCGGATCGAGCCGCGGTAGCGGGCGTCCAGGTGCGCCAATGCCAACGCCTGCTCATCCGGCGACAACTTGGGCCAATCGGCCATCAGCGAGGTGTACCCTTCGACCTGCGACAGGTTGTACGGAAGCGGATCGAGGGCGGCCTCTGCCGCCAGGTACTCCTCGGGCGACACGTACGGTTGGTGCGCGTCCATGAAGTGGGCGTGCAGGAAGAAGCCACCCGGAAACTTCGCGACGCCCGGAAGCACGACCCGCAATGAGGTCATGATCTCCTCGGCGGTCATCGGCTGCACCCGAGCCACCTCATACCCGCGGTCCAATCCGGAACCCGGACCGATGAACGAGTTCGCGGACATGAGCACCGTGTACATGCCGGCGGCCTGCAGGCTCTGCGCCAGGGTGCCGATGCCCTCCGGTATCAACGCGCCCTGCCGCGGGAGGTAGCCCAGGTCGGCGGGCGAAGCGCCCGTCAGCATGCAGAACATCGATGGCAGGGTCCAGTTGCTGCACGACGCGTGCCGATCGAGCGAGAGCCCCTCCGCGAACATCGCGTCCAACGTCGGACTGCGCTCCGGATCGCCGTCAGGGGCGAAGCGACCGAGGTGATCGCGGCGGGTGGTGTCGAGCGTGATCAACACCACGTTGCGAATCGGCGGCCCGCTGTGCACGAACGGGACCGCGCCCGGCGGCTCCGGCGCGGTCCGCGACTCGAGGCAGTCGCCCTCCGTCTCAGTCTCGGTCTCGGTCTCCGATTCCGTCTCCGTCTCCGAATCAGTGTCCTCGGTCTCGGATTCGGTCTCGGTCTCCTCCGTCTCCGGGGTCGCCGTCTCCGAAGGGACTGGCGGGTACGTCTCGCCATCTTTCGGCCGACATGCCAGCAAACTCAGGAGGAACCACATGAGCGCACCCCGGTCGACCTTCATACGACACGTCGGAAGCGCACACAAGGCCGCGAGGGCGAACGAGCCCGTCGACCGCTCGATTGTGACAATCACCCGACATCGGGAGCGCACCCGACGCATACGGGCGCGCATCGGACCGACGCACGCGGCCACCGCGGCGCGCGGTGCGGAGCAAGCCCCGCAGCGCCCGACCCGCCGCTACTCCGCGCAGGCCTGGACGATCTCGGGCTGCATGTCGAAGAGCGCCGCGACCAACGCGTCGCCGAGCAGCACCGGCTTCTCCGGGGGCGGGATCGTCACGGGGACCTTGAGGTTGCGCATGGCGGTCATCACGTCGCCCATGAAGTACGCGAACTGCTGGTTGGTGATGCACAGGCCGCTGTGCGCGGTGCGCATGTCGAGGCCGTCGTAGGTGCAGTAGCCACCGGTGGCTTCGCAGATCTGGTCGACCAGCTTCCCGCTGAGCACGGCGCCGTCGGTCTTCGCGAAGAAGTCGTTGATCCGCTCGTCGGCCACGATGACGGTGAGCGCCTCCGCGACGACCGCTTCGACCGCGGCGTGCCCGCCGAGCTGGTTGAAGTAGACGACGTTGCCCTTGGGATCCTCGACGATATCGCCCTGCATGCCCGCGAGCGCGACGATCAACCGATCCGCCGGCAGGTCACCGTCGAACGTGGGCGTGTAGGGCACCCCGAGATCGTCGAACGTCGACAGGAGCGCCACGACCAATGCGCCGAACTGGGCGTCGGTGATCGCCATGCCGGCGTGCACGTCCGCCATCGACGGCCCGGTGTACGTGCAGGGCCCGCCCGTCGCTTCGCAGATCTGGTCGTAGAGGCTGTTGGACAGCGCGACCGCGTCGGCGTTGTCGAAGAACCACGCGATGGACGGATCGGCCAGCACCTTGCCGAGGAACACGTCCAGGACGGCCCGGATCGCCTTCTCGCCACCGAGCAGGTCGAAGTCGGTCACGACCGGCTCCGTGTCGGTGTCGGTGTCCGTGTCGGTGTCCGTATCGGTGTCCGTATCGGTGTCCGTGTCCGTATCGGTGTCGGTGTCCGCATCGGTGTCCGTATCCGTGTCGGTGTCCGTATCGGTATCCGTATCGGTATCCGTGTCCGTGTCGGCCGGCGTAGCGCTGGTATCGTCGCTCTTGCCGCAGCCCCAAACGAGGGCGAGCGACATCATCATCGGGAACAGGCGTGGGGTCATCAGAAGCTCCTCCAGGACGAGCGCACTATCGCGCCCTGCCGCGCGCGTGTCAAGGTCCCCGCCCGCGGGTGCTCGTGGGCGGGCACACGGATAGCATGACGCCATGTGGCTCGCCCTCGTCCTCGCTTGTGTGGATCCATCCAATCCCGGCTCCCCAGGAGTGAGCGCCGACGCCCCCACGGCGGCGGCGGCGGCTGAGCAGCCAGGTCGGAGCGCCGCTCCCACGCGAGACGTGCTGGGCTTGAAGCTGGGCGACGCCGGCGTCGACGTAGCCGCCTGGCTCACGAGCCGTGAGGTGTCGTGCGCGCCTGCGCCGTCGAAGCCCGGAGCCGCGACCCGATGGTCGTGCGCGGGCGATTGGGCGCCGTCGTTGTTCCCGGAGCGTGGCCAACGCGGGCGCGTCACGGAGATCACCGTCTCGCAGGTGCACGGCGGTCCGGTCTACCACCTGTCGTTGACCCGTCGATACAGCGTAGCCGACGCGGCGCTCGAGGACCTCGATCGGACGGTGGCCGCGATCAAGGCTGGTTTCGGGCCGCCGAAAGCCACCGAGCGCCCCGCAGACAAGGCGATCCTCGACGCGAAGCTCTTGTGGTTCCCGTCCGAGTGGCAGTTCGCGGATCTCGAGGTCGAGGTCGCGCTGATGCGGTTCGGGACCGACTACTGGTCGGTCGCCGAGCGATGGGTCGTACCCGGCGTCAAGGTCACCCCTGCCGACGGCGCCGGTGGCGCGCACGGCAAGGACCTGCGATCCGCAGCGCTCCCCGACGGCGCGGCCGCGCCTACGGGCGCACGACCCGCCGGAACGGTCCCGATCGCCGACGTCTACGCGAACCGAGCGACGATGGCGGGGCAGCCGGTCCGCGTCTGGGGCGTCGTGCACAAGGTCACGCACGGCGTGTTCGGAGCGAGCTGGTACCACTTGCGCGACGGAACGGGCGACGAAGCGGCCGAGACGCACGATCTCACGGTCACGTCTCAAGACGAGACGTTCCAGCCGGGCGATCTGATCGTGGCCGAGGGATCGCTCACCATCGACAAGAACCTCGGCTTTGGGTACGCGTACGACGCGATCATCGAAGGCGCGACCCTCACGCGAGCCCCCAGCCCCTGACGCCGCGCAGGTTGCGCGTCGCCTTGGGCTCGCGCTCGTGGTCACGAACAGCGCGCGGCGCCAACGGCTGACGGCTGACGGCGCCTACTAGACCCAAAACAAGCGCAGGGCCGAGCCATCAGCCATTAGCCATCAGCTTCCAGCTTGATAATCGCGCGATGGTGACCCAACCGCCCTTCACCTGAACGCGAACAACCCGGTCGACTGCCGCTGAGCGATGCATTGCTTTGTCCGGGCTGACCGCTGACCGCTGACTGCTGACCGCTTGTTCAAGG
>CAIUDO010000412.1 GCA_903897935.1 uncultured Pseudomonadota bacterium | reverse complement strand
GCGGCGTATGGGCAGCGGTACGTAGAGGGCGGGAGTCCGGAGCGGAAGGCGGCGTTCCACGGGCGCTGGGAGGAGGAAGCGGACCTCGTGGCGATGGGTCCGCGGCACGTGAACCGGGTGGATGGGCGGTGGTTGCAGCCGGAGCCGCTGCTGATGGAGGGGATCCCGCAGGATCGTTTGGTGCAGCCGCGGGGGTTGGCGCCGTATCGGTACGCGGCCAACGCCCCCGGGACCTACTCGGACGCGTCCGGCTATGCGATCGAGACCGTCTGGGACGGCATCAATGTCGGGATGGGCGTCGTGTCGCTCGGCGCTAACCTGGCAGCTGGCAACCTGGGTGGTGCGGCTCTGGACGCCGTCGGCTTGGCCGTCGACCTCACCGCGACCGCGGTGCCTGGGGTGCCTGGTGGAGCAGCAACGCTCATCCGAGCTGGGCGGGTCGCCGATAAGGTGGCGACCGTCGCGACGACGGCGGCGCGGGTCGGAGACGATGCCGCTGAGGTCGCCTTAAAGGGTGGAAGCTACGGCGCCGTGAGGGCGGCCAATGCTGGTGGGGAGGTCCACCACCTGCCGATGAAGGCGGCACTCAAGGAGGCTGGACACCCGGCAGGAGCAGGCACCAAGGCATCGGGAGGCCCGTCGATCCTAATGGAGACCGCCGATCACCGCGCACTCCCGTCGTCGCAGGGCAAGGGTGGCGACCTCACGGCTGCGCAAGCAGCGTCGATCACTCCTGGGCCGGGGGGCCTGGACGAAGCGTTCCTAATGGGTGTTGACGAAATCCAAGCTGTGCACGGCAGCAAGTACGACGAAGCCATCATCCAGGCGATGGACTCTCTGCCATGAACAACCTCGTCGACGCCATCGACCGCGCCGCCGTGTTGGCCGCCTCCGGCGATCCAGACGGTGCGGCGACCACGCTCAGTGGTGTGACGCGGTTCGTCGACACCGAGCCGGATCCCGCAATTCTGCTGCGGTATGCAGACGCCTGTCGCCGGTGGGGTCCGCCGGAGGCCGAAGAGACCGCCCTCCGTACCGTCATCCATCGAGGTCCGTCGCTCGAAGCGTTGGAGCGCCTCCTCGATCTGCTGCAACAGCGGCTGAATGTGCCGAATGGAGAGCAGCCGAAGGCGGTGATCGCTGATTGCGAGCGCCTTGGGACCGAGGCGATTGAACTCCTGCCTGAGACGAGCAGTCTACGGTGGGCGAACCTGGTACACGCGCGTGGTCTTCGCCGTCTCGAACTCGCGCTACTGGGCATGCAAGAACGAGTTCCGGGCGCTCGGGCGGACCTCGAAGCCTATCGCTCGTGGTTGGAGCTAAACGAGTCCGTGCCCGCGCACATGAAGCGGACAAACCTGATGGCTCTGTTGGATATCGACATGGCGGATTTGGACCTCGTCGAACACCGGCCCGAAGTCGCCGTGCGCCGCCTTGAGTCGGCGATTGCGACTCTGGAGGGATCGAAGGCTCCGAAGTGGTGGATCGACCGCGCGTATTCCCTGCTCGAGCGTGCTTATAGGTAGCGACGCCGTTGTCAGCGCGTTTCGACGCGACATCCTCGTCGGTGGGCGCACGGGGAGTATGTCGAGCTGGTAGAATGCGATAACGAGATCCAACTTGAGCGCAGGCGCCGAAAAGCGGGCGCGATCCAGCGACTATTCGGCCGGAGCCCACGCCGCGATCGTCAGTTGGCTTCCACTCAAGGCACCGTCGTCGCTCCGACGATTGCGGCCCTGAAAGCGTCGAGCAGGGCCTTGTCCTTCGCGGCGTCGGGCTCGGTCGTGTCCTTCGCGGCGCGGCGCTTCCGTGGGGCTGGCGACGCGGGCGGCGCAGTTGGCACGGCCACGGGCGCCGGAGTGGGCGTCGTGGCTGGACGAACCGCCGGCGACGGCGCCGCCGTAACGAACACCGCCCCCCCGTCCGCCGGCCGAAACAGCAACCCGCCAGCAGCCACCCCGCCAAAGTCCGCCACCAACGTCCCGAGGTACGACCCCGCGCCCGCGTCGTGCACCAACCCGCCGGCCTTCAACCGAGCCTTCACCGCCCGCGACGGCCGCTCGATCGGCTCCGCGTCCGGCAGTTCGGCGCCGTCGATCCGCGTCCACCCGCCCGCCGCCGCCTTCGCCGGCGTCGCCGCCTTCGGCGCGAACCGCTCCGTCGGGTCCTTGCCCTCCCGCGCCGGCTTGATCGGGTGCTCCGACGCGTACGACGTGTCGTACGCCGCCCGTCGACGACTGTCCCGCATCGAGCACGCCTCCCCGAGCAGCCCCATCGCCCTCGCAAGCCCCGCCTCGATCGCCTTGATCAGCGTCG
>CAIUDO010000411.1 GCA_903897935.1 uncultured Pseudomonadota bacterium | reverse complement strand
TCGGCGACGCCGGCGCGCTCACGCTCGGGTATCTGCTCGCGATCGTCTCGGTGCATAGCGCGCAGAAGAGCTACGCGTTGTTCTCGATCGGGGCGTCGGTGCTCATCGTGGGTCTACCGATCTTCGACCTGTCGATGGCGGTCGTTCGGCGCGCGTTGGCGGGCGGCTCGGTGTTCGCCGCGGATCAGCACCATGTGCACCACCAGCTGCTGCGCCTCGGGATGAGCCCGCGCCAAGTCTGGATCCTGCTGGTCGGCGCAGCGCTGCTGTTACAGGCCGGGGCGTTGACCTTCATCTACGCCGACGATCGGGTGTCCGCGGCGGTCATCGTAGGGCTCGCCGGCGTGGGGGCGTTGGCGTTTCGGTTCTTGGGGTACGACGCGATTATTCGTCGGGGCCAGCGGAGCCGCGTCGCGGTGCTGATGGAGCGGGGCGCGGCCGCGCGCGCAGAGCGGGTCGCCGAGGCCCGCTCGGCGATCGCGGCGGCGGAAGACTTGGACGCCGTTTGGGACGCGCTGGTCGTCGCGGCGCGGGCGCTGGAACAGCAGACGATAGCGATGGATGTACCCGGTGGATCTCGTGTGTGGGACCGCACGGTGCCGCTGTCTCGGCGAGGGGTTCACCTCGCGGGCGTGGTCGAGCGGTCGTTCCCGGTCGGTCCAGACGGGGTGCTGCGGTTCGCCCGCTTCCGCGAGCACGAGGTGTTCGCCCCGCACGACGACGCGCTCGCGCAGTCCCTCGCCGACGCGGTCGCGTTGTGGCGCGCGACGCACCCGGACGCGCGCGCGTGACGTGGCCGGTCCGTCGCGATAGAGCGAAGCATCACGGGGGTCATCATGCGCACCGATCGTCCACAGGCCCGCAAGCCCTACCAGCCGCCGCGCCTCGTGGTTCATGGCCGGCTCGAGGACATCACGCGGGGCGGCTGCCCCGGGAACTCCGACGCGGACGGCACGTCTGCCCTCGGCTCCGGCAAGGGCGGCAAGTGCGGGTCGTAGTCGGCTGACGGGAGGCCCCGATGCCCGCGCTCAAGGCGACCCCACAGGCCACGACGACGTCGCCCGGTGTCGCCGAGCCCGAGCCAGCGTCGGAGTTGGCGTCCGGCGAAGGCAACGCGTTCGCGAACGACGCCCTGGAGCGGGCGCGCGCGTCCGAGTCGAAGGGGCGAACCCCTGGGTGGTTCGAGCTGCTCGGGCAGCGCTTCGGCACGTTGTCCGAGGTCCATGACTGGGTCGAGGCGGAGTCGGAGAAGCCGGGCAGCACGGTGCCGCTCGAGCCCGAACTGCGCGTCACGCTGCCCGCGGGCTCCATCGTGCACCAGCACGAAGCCACGGTGTGGACCCATTGGGCTCCTGATCAGAAGCTGGTGTTGGATGGCGCCGGGGCGGTGGTGTCCGGCTTGCGCGACGGGCGGCCGACCCCTGGGTTCTTCTTGTCCTACCGGCCGATCGTGGGCGCTGGGACGTCGGGCGCCGCGCCCGCGAAAGCCAACTTCCGGATGACCGGGCTCACCGTGCGCGGGTACGAGTCGGGGGGCGTCGAGATCTCTCCGCAGTCCGCTCCGGGTGACGCGCACCGGTGGGACGGCGGCATCGCCGCGTTCGTCGAGGGCGCCCAGATCGACGGCAACCGCTTCGAACAGCTCGGCAGCAAGCACACCAAGCCTGGCAAAGCGGACTGGTCGAAGCAACGGTACGGCGTGGGTGGGGTGCTGTTCCGTGGCGTCAGCGGGGCGTCGATCACCGGCAACGTGTTCGACGCGTTGGAGAACGGCGAGGTCGCGGGCACCGACGACGGTCCGAAGCTCATTCACGCCGTCTACTTACGGGACGGCAGCAGCGGCAACACCGTCACCGACAACACGTTCAACCACGTCTCCGGCGACCCGGTGCGGGTGTCGAACGCGTCGAACCACAACACGATCAAGGGCAACACGTCGCGCGACGCTGGCAACAAGGCGCTGGTCTCCGAGTTCTACAACCCGACCGCGGGGGAAGCGGACAGCGTCGGCAACGTGGTCGCGGCGAACAACATCGGTACCAAGTACGGGTCCAAGCAGAAGGCCAAGCGCCTGCACGAAGCGAAGAGCATGCAGGCGCGGCCCGAGCTGGCCTGAACCGTTCGAGCCGGCGCCGTGCCCGGCGCTCAGTCTGCTTTGGCCGGGGCGCCGTCCTTCGGCGCGTCGGGCGGCGAAGCTTTGGGTTCGGCCGCGGGGTCGGCCTTCGACTTGTCTTTCTTCTGCTTGCGCTCGTCTTCCTTGCGCTTTCGTTCGGCGTCCTCCGCGTCGGACCACGCGCGGCGCAGCTCCTCGACGCGGCGGCGGGTCCACGCCCGCGTCGGGTCGGCGAGCAACGCGCTCGTGTAGCGCTGCTGCGCCCCCTTGACGTCGCCGCTCGCTTGCAGGGCTTCTCCTTCGGCGATCCACGCGTCCGCCAGGGCGGCGCCGACCTCGAGCACGGTGGCGTCGCGGTGATCCCAGGCGCGTGCGGCGACGATCGCGTCCACCGCTCGATCGTGGAGCGCGGGCCCGCTGGCTTCGCGCGCGCGGCATGCAGCCAGCGCCGCCCGCACCGCCGGCCCGCGGTCGCCGTACCAGGCGCTGTCACGTGGGAAGATGCGCCGGACCCCTACCCACGACGCCTCGGCTTCGTCGCAGTCACCCGCCGCCGCGGTTGCGATCGCGGCGGCGACGAGCTCGTCGCCCCGCTCCGCGGCCTCGGGCTCCGCGGCGATGACGACCGCTGCGGGCCAGGTGACCTCGCCGCGCGCGTACCGCGGTGCCTCGAGGGTAGCGCCCCTCGGCGCGGCGCGGGCGGCCAGCACCCCGCCGTGGTCACCGAAGAGCACGATCGACACGTCATAGGTGCCTGCGGGCAGGTCGCCGAGCGGGAGCGCGTGCTTGTCCTGTGTGTACTCGTGGGCGCGCCACTTCTTGGGCGGCAACCAGTCGTAGGCGGGCGGCACGTCCCAAGCCCGCTGGGCGCCGTCGGGGCCGGTGAGCACGATCACGGGGCGGAAGTCGGTCGGAGCCTTGCTGGATCGCCCGAAGCCGAGCTCGACGTACAGCGCGCCCCCGGCGGCGGTGATCGGCGCCGGCACGTCCCACCCGCCGAGCTCGATCGCGCCGTCACCGAACACGACGGCCCGCCCCTGGCCGGCGCGCTCTTTGCCGACGAGCAGCGCCTTGTCGACGTGGGAGCCCGGATGCGTCACCCAGGGCGACATCGCGTACGCCGGGACCTCGAGGTAACGGGCGAATTCTTTGTGGGTCTTGAGCTTCGTGCGGGTGGCCCAGGACCCGTGCACGTGCGCGAACTCCGGGTTGCGCTCCTGAAACACGTACTGCTGGATGTAGGGCTTGTCGTAGGCGGAGTGGGCCATCGGCACGTCGACGAGGCCGGCCATGTCGACCACCTCGATCGTGGAGAACCACATGTGCGCGCCCATGTCGACCTCGAGCAGGGCCGCACGGTCGAGGTGCAGGCGGTCCATGAGCTGCTGGACGTACAGCACCCGGCGACGGACGTCGTACGGGCTCGTCTCTGGCATCACGGCGAAGACGCCGAACGACACGAGTCCGGCCACCGTCGGGCCGCCCAACGTGAGCAGCGCGAACGCCGCCGCGACGCGAGGACGCGACGGCCACGCCCGGGTGAGGGCGCCGGTGACGGACCGGATCGCGTCGACCGCGAGCACGGTCAGGAGCGGCGTGGGGAAGGACATCCAACGGTAGCCCTTCATCCAGTCGCCCGCCGAGTACACACAGAAGAACACCGAGACGACGGCGAGCGCCCACATCAGGCTTCGCGCTGCGGCGCCGTGCCGCCCGAGGCCGAGCGCGAGCGCGATCCCAGCCGCCGACCACGCGCCGATCGCGGTGGCCTGGTCCCAGAAGTCGGGCAACGCTGCGGGCCGCGGCACGCCCGACCACGTCCACGGGAAGTCGACCGCGGGCAGCACGAGCGCCAACAACGCGAGGCCGACGCCGATCCCGATCGGCAGCCGCGCGCCGCGGACCCCTCCGAGCCCGAGCAAGAACGCGGGGGCAGCGAACCCCCACCCGGTGACGAGGCCCCAGTTACGAAGGTATGTCCAACCTTTTCCGCCCCAGTCCAGCAGCTTGACCTCTTCCTGGCCGAGCTTCGCGTAGTAGGTGTTCGGGAACGGCCACGCAAAGTAGGCGTACCGCCACGCGTGCCACAACGCGAGCGGCCCGAGGCACAACACGCCCCACCGTACGGCCCACCCTGTGGCGGCGACCAGGCGGCCGCGTGCGTCGACGCCCGGGCGCGACGCCGCGATCACGACGCCCGCGACGCCGGCCACCGCGACGTACATCGGCGCTTCGGGCCGCGTGGCGGCGAGCGCCCCGAACAGCAGCGCGGACCAAGGAAGCCGGCCGCGCGCGCGCCCCTGCACCTCGTCGAGCAAGTGAACCACGCCCCAGGTGAGCAAGGCGGTGAACAGCGGGTTCTCCAGCCCGGCGGCGGTCCAGATCGCGTGCTGGGGGTTCAGCCCGAGCAGCACGGGCACCAGCGCGGGCCAGGCGCCGAAGCGCTGCCCGTCTCCTTCGAGGCGCCGCATGAGCGCGGCGGCCCCGAGGATGGTGGCGACGCCGCACCCGACGCCGAGCAGGCGCGCGCCGATCCACGGGTTCACCCCGACGAGGTCGAGGACGGTGAGCAGGAGCGTCCACGTCGGGTTCGAGAACCCCTCGACGCGCTCGCCCCCCGCGTACGCGACGAACCCGTCACCGGACGCGGCGCGGCGCGCGAACGAGAACGAGATCGCTGAGTCTTCGACGTACCACCACCCGATGACGGTCACGAGCACGAGGTGGAGCAGCACGCCGACGATCAGCGCGTGCGCGCGGCCGCGCTCGAGCGGGGTGCGCTTCGCCAGGGTGCTGGCGACATGGTCGATCAGCGCCGCGATCACGGGGTGCCTCCTGGCCTCTGGCTCGGCGGCTCCTCAGGCTCGTCGCCGGAGGGGGCGCCGGCTTGGACGGCGTCGCCCGGGAGCTCCTCGGGGTCGTCGCGCTGCGCCTCGCGTGCCCGGCGCGCCTCTTCGGCGCGCTTACGCGTAGCGGCTTTGCGTTCTTCCGCGGCAGCCGCCTCGGCAGCGACCGCTTCGGGATCGAGCCCGAGGCGAAGGTCGCGCACCCGCTCGGCGTCGCGCCGCGTCCACGCGCGGGTGGGATCGATCTGCAGCTCCTGGCTGTACCGAAGGAACGACGCGTCCCACGCAGAGCGCTCCAGCTCCGGCATCTCGGGCGCCGCTCCGTCGACCGGCGCGCACGCCGCCAACGCCTCGTCGAACGCCGCCCGGTGCTCCGCGAGCCAGCCGCCGTCGCCCATCGACGTGAGCTGCGCCCCCAACGACGCCGCCTCGTCGCACCGGCCGAGTCGAGCGGCGCGCAGCGCCCCGCCGGCGGCCTCGGCCGAGCGCCCTTCGTTGTGAAGCAAGACCACCCACGGCCCCCGCACCTCCGCGAGGAGCGGGTGCTCGGGGGCGAGATCCTGCGCCAGCGCCAGATCGGCCACCGCTGCCTCCAGCGGCGCACCCTCGGCGCGCGCGGCGAGGCACCGCGCGACGGCGGCGTACACACGCGGCCGGTGCGCGGCTTGCCATGAGAACCGCTTGGGCAACCGCAGGCGCGCACGCTCCCACGTGGCGAACGCGGCGTCACACGCACCGCCGCGACCGAGCGCCACGGCCTCGTCGATCAGCTTGTTCGCTTCGAGCTGTACGGCGTCTGCAGTGACCACGCGCACCTCGCCGACGAGCTGGATCTCACCGACCGCCATCACGGGCGGCGCGGTGGCAGGATCCCGCATCGCGTCCGGGAACGGCGCCACCGGGGACAAGGCACTGCCGTCAGGCCCAAAGGCCACGAAGCCTAGGGTGTAGCTCCCTTCGGGCACCGTGGGTGGAATCGGCAACGAGTACCGGCCGAGCACGACCTCGCCAGGCTTCCACTTCGCCGCTGGGTACCAGTCGTAGCCGGGTGGGGCGGCCCAGCTCGCGACCACCGACGCGCCGTCGGTCAAGAACACCACCACGCGAACGTCGCCCTTGCGCGCGGTCCGCGCGGTCGTGGACAGCGCGATCTCGAGGTACTGGTGCTCACCAGGAGCGGCTGTCTCGTACGGGGACGACCACCCTTCGATTCGGAACCCGTCCGTGAGATCGACCCGACTGGGCGGCCCCTCCCACACCTCTCGAACGACCAGATCGCGCCGGATGTGGTTCCCCGGGTGGATCTGGGTCTTGCCCGATGGGAACCCAGGGATCTCGAGGTAGTCCGTGCGCCACTCCGCGTTCTGCGGGATGCGCGTGCGGGTGGCCCAACCGCCGTGAACATGCGCGAACTCGGGCTTTCGTTCGACGAACACGTAATCGCGGACGAACGGCTTCTCGTACAGGTGCCGGGCCATGGGGACGTCGACCAGGGCCGCCATGTCGACCATCTCCCAGCCGGACCACCACATGTGGGCGCCCATGTCGACGTCCATCGCGGTGACTCGGTCGAGGTGTAGGCGGCGTTGGACCCACGTCATGTAGTTGACGCGGGACCGGACGTCGTGCGGGCTCGTCTCCCGGTGACCAGAGAACCACTCGAAGTGGCTCCACGACGGCCACGCGAACACGACCGGCACCGCGAGGACGAGGGCGCCGCGCGCGACGGCCCCGAACCGAGGCGCTGGCCATCGGCGCCCGAGCGACGCGCTGACGCCGTCGACGATGGCGGCGGCGCCGCTCACCGTGAGGATCGCGACCGGCACGGAGAAGAACGCGGCCCACCGGTAGCCCTTCATCCAGTCGCCGCCGGTGTAGACAGTGAAGAACGCCGCGCTGATCGCCCAGATCCAGGCCATGCCAAGGCCGCCCGAGCGCTCGCGCCCGATCAGGAGCAGGCCGGACAGCGCCGCGCTCCCGATCATCAACCACACACGGAGGTTGGTCCACGACGCCTTCCGCTCGATCACGCCGTTGTCGACGAGCCACGCGCCGGGGTCGAACGTGGCGATGACGTCGGGCAGCAACGCCGCGAGATCGTCCGGAGCGGGGAGCAGGTACACGGGCAAGGACAGGAGCAGCACCGCCGCGACGACGGCGCCGCGCCACCCGCGCGCGCCCGTGGCGCCCACGACCATGAGCGGCAGCGCGAACGCGAGGCCGACGCCGGGCTCCTTGGAGTTGCCGACGAACGACCACACCCGGCGGAGGTACAACCAGCCTCGGCCCGTCCACGAGAACGGGTCTGACGTCTCTTCGACCACCTTCGCGTAGTACGTGTTCGGCAGCGGCCATGCGAAGTATGCCCAACGAAGGCCGTGATACGCGAAGAACGGTGCCGCGGACAACGCGATCCACGCGGCGATCCATCGGCCCGGCGAACGTTGGTTCATGCCTGCTGCCATCGCGCCGACGCCGAGCCACGCGGCGTACATCGGGCCTTCCGGACGGCTCACCGCGACGAGGGTGGCGAGGACCGCCGACCACGGCCGGGCACCCGGCGTGTCGCGCTCGACCAGGACCCGCGCCGCCGTAGCGGCGACGAGGAAGGTGACGAGGGCGTTCTCGAGCCCG
>CAIUDO010000410.1 GCA_903897935.1 uncultured Pseudomonadota bacterium | reverse complement strand
TCGAGGGGCGTGCCCACGGGGTGATCGAGGCGGGCGGGTCCTGGTTCCCGAACCCCGGCGTATCGCCGGTTTACGGGTTCGTTTCGTTCGGGGCCGCGCTGGACGTGGGGAAGCGCTGGCCCGAGACCTAGCTGGCGCGTGGTCAGTAGGCGATGGTCGGCAAGAACGCGCCCGGGCTCGGATCGCGCGCCCACGCCTCCTGCACGTCGCGCGCGGGGCTGCGGCCGGCGTCGACGCGCGCTTGCAGCGGCTGCAGCATCGGCAGGCCCGCTTCGTGGCAACGCGCCATCCCGCGGGTGGCGATGTCGAGCAGGTCCCGCGCCCACGACGCGTACGAGCGCCCGCCGACCGACGCGTCGAGGCCGCTCTGCGCCGCAGCGGCGAACCGCTCGTCGACGGTGCCGGTCTGGGTGAAGTCTTCGGCGAGGGCGAGCGCCTCGTCCATCGCGCGACGGCAGTACAACAAGCCCGTGAACAGCGCGCAGAACGACAACGCCATCGGCGCCGAGACGCAGTCGGCGCCGCGCACCTCGATGGTGCGCTTGACCCGGACCTCGGGGAACACCGAGGTCTGGTGCACGATCCAGTCTTCCAGGGTGGGCCAGCGCCCGTCGATGCCGTTGGTCATCCACGCTCGGAAGGTGACCCCGTGCGCGGGCCGGTACCGCTCGCCGTCGTGCCAGAACATCATCGGCGTATCGAGCAGATAATCGACCCACCCTTCGTGGCTGTACGTCTCGCGGAGGGTGCGCGGGAAGCCGGTGCGGGCCGGGTCGGTGCGGGTCCACACGTGGGCCCGGTACGACTGGTAGCCGGTGTCGCGGCCCTCGAAGATGGGCGAGTTGGCGAACATCGCGGTGGTGAGCGGCGCGATGCGCGACACGAGGCGGACCTTGCGTGCGCAGTCGGCCTCGTCCAGGTAGTCGAAGTTGGCCTGCACCGACGTGGTGCCCTTCATCATCGCGTGCGCGAGGTCGCCGCGCGACGGGAGGTACGCCCCCATGACGTCGTACCGGCTCTTCGGGACGAACGGCACGTCGGCGATGCGCGGGTACGGCGTGAGGCCGGTGGTGATCCAGACGAGGTCCTTGCCCTCGGAGATCTCGAGCAGGCGGGCGCGGTGCGCGAGCAGCTCGGCGGCGAGGTCGTTCAGGTCCGTCCACGGCGCGCCCGACAGCTCGACCTGGCCGCCCGGCTCGAGCGTGATGCTGGCGCGGCCGTCCTCGAGCGCGATGACGTTGTCGCCCTCATAGACGCGCCGCCACGACGCGTTCGGGTCCGTCGCGAGCCCTTCGAGCACGTCGCGAATGCCGTCTGGCTCGAAGTAGCCCACCGGCGAGCCGTCCCGGCGGACGACCGCGCGCTCGAATTCGCCGCCAACAAGCCATGTCTCGCGGGGGCGCCCGTATCCGTGCCAGACCTCAATCAAGGCGTCGCGGTCGATTCGTTCGGACATGAGTGCCTCTCGGGAGCCGGGTCTACCCTGGGCCTCGATGGCGCGCCCGCGCGGCCCTGTCTCCATCGGTCGCGCACCGCCCGCCTGCGGCTTCCTTGACGTTCGCCCGCTCGATAGGTCAATGGGACGCCATGCGACGCGATCTCGAGGACAAGGAAGCGACGGAGGCGCTCGGGCGCACGATCGGGGCGGCGCTCGACCCGGGTCACTGCGTGTTGTTGGTCGGCGACCTGGGCGCCGGCAAGACCACGCTCGCCCGGGGCGTCGCGCGCGCGCTCGGGGTGACCGGGGTGGTGCCGAGCCCGACCTTCGCGCTGGTGATCGAGCACGCGGGGCGGGTGCCGTTGCTGCACGCGGACCTGTACCGCCTCGAGTCCGACGCGCCGATCGACGACCTCGGCCTCGATCGTGACGACGCCATCGTGCTGATCGAGTGGCCCGAGCGCAACCTGGGCGCGCTCCCGGCCGATCACCTCGTCGTCGCGCTCACCGACGCGGGCACGGGGCGGCAGGCGATCCTGAGCGCGACCGGGCCGCGCCACGCCGCGCTGCTCGCCGCGCTGTCTCGATGAGCGACCGTCCATCCTTCGCTACGCGCCCGCGCACGCCCCCGCGGCCACCGCCCTACGGCGCCATCGCGGTCGTGCTGCTCATCGGCGCGGTGCTGATGGTGCGGGCGTGGTTCGAGCCCGAGGTGCCTGTGGGCGCGCTGGTGACCGTCGTTGGCGTGGTTCCGCGCCCAGGGGTGCACCACCTCGTCGGCCCGTTGACGGTGCGCGCCGCGGTCGAGGCGGCCGGCGGCGCTGCGGTCGCGCTCCCGGATACGCTGATCTTCCCTGGGGACGAGGTGGTCGTCACCACGGACGGGGTGCACGTCGCGCCCGCTGGCGACCCGCTCCTGGTCGGCCTGCCGGTCGACCTCAACACCGCCGGCACGGCGGCCCTGGAGGCGCTGCCCGGCGTCGGCCCGGCGCTCGCGGCGCGCATCGTCGAAGATCGTTCGGCGAACGGTCCCTTCTATCGCGTGGAGGAGCTTGATCGCGTGAGCGGCGTGGGCGACGCGCTGCTGCGAGACCTCGGGCCGCTCATCACGGTCGGGCATCCCGGGGACCCGCCGCCGCCCGCGCCGATCGACCTCAACACCGCGAGCGTCGACGTGTTGGTCGCGCTGCCGGGGGTCGGCCCCACGCTGGCGGCGCGCATCGTAGAGGACCGGGCCCGCCGTGGCCCGTTCCGGACCGTCCACGACGCGGATCGGGTCAAGGGCATCGGGCCCGCGACGATCGAGCGCTGGGCCGGGCGCGCGGTGGTCAGCGCGCCCAACTGACCCGCGGCCTACGGGGTGCCGATCTCGTCGCCGCTGAGCACGAGTGAGCCGTCGCGCAGCAACCAATCGACGCAGGTGCGGGCGTGCGCCGGGCCGCACTGGGTCAGCCGCGCCGCGAGGGACGTGTCCGGCACTTCGGACGCCATCATCGAGTCGACGCCGCGATCGGCCAGCTCCCGCCGAATGAGCCAGCCGAACGTGACCGGGTTCGGGGTGCCCCGCTCGGCCCGCAGGCCGCGGTGCTGGCCGGTGCCGCGCGTGACGAGCGTGCCGATGTCTTCGAGGGCGCCGAGCAGGACCGTGCGGGTCTTGCGCAGCGACTCGTCGGAGTCGGTCTCGACGAACCGGCGGACGAGCGCCTCGACCTCTTGGAGCGGGATCTCGAGGTCGCCCATGCCTTCGAGGCGCGGCGCGACGACGTGCTCGACCGCGACCAAGGAGATGGGGTGCGACATCGCCCACGCGTGGTGGAGCAGGTCGACCTGCGCGGACGCCGACGCCGAGGCGTAGATGTCCAAGAACAAGCCGTGTTTGACCCGCTGGTCGGCGGACCACTCGATCAACCCGTCGCGCAGGAGGCGGATGACCTCGCGGCGCCGCGCGACTGAGAGGTGAGGGAGCGCTTTGTGCGCCCGATCTACCCATTGATCCTGGGTCACGCCGGGCCTTGCCAGCGCGAGCAGGGTGTGGGAGTCGTCCAGGTTGAGCGTGCGCGTCCAACTCTTCACGTGGTACACCCGAGCAAGGGCCCTTGTTAATCGGTGGCCGTGTGTCGCGCTCCCCACGCAGGGCGCTCACCGGCACGGCGGAGCGACGATGGAACGCGGCCCCCTCGACGGGGAGAGCCTGGACCTGCTGGCGGGGTCGTGGCGCATCTTTCAACTCGTGCGCGGGCACCGGTTCTCTACCGACGACCTCGCGTGCGCGTGGCGTGCGTCGTTGGCGCGCCCGAGCGCCCGACGGTTGCTCGACCTCGGGAGCGGCATCGGCTCGGTGGGGCTGTCCACGCTGTGGCGGGTGTCGCGCGCGGAGGCCGGCGCCCGGCTGTGGGGCGTCGAAGCCCAGGAGATCAGCGTCGGCCTCGCCCGGCGGACCGCGGCGTGGAACGGGCTCGCGGATCGGGTCTCGTTCGTCCACGCGGACCTGCGCGACGCCCCGCACGACGGGCTCGAGCTCGCCGGCTACGACCTCATCACCGGGTCACCGCCCTACATCCCGCCGGGGCACGGGGTGTTGTCGCCGATCCCGCAGCGCGCGGGCGCCCGCATCGAGCTGCGCGGCTCGGTGTACGACTATTGCCGGGTCGCGCGCCTGTACCTCGCGCCCGGTGGGCGGTTCTCGTTCGTCATGGCGTCTTTGGACCCGCGCACCGCGGACGCGCCGGTCGCTGCGGGGCTCGTCGTCGTCGAACGGTTCGAGATCGTGTTCCGTGATGGGCGTCCGCCGCACATCTGCGTGGTCACGTGCGCCCGCCCAGACGATCCGACGGCGTCTCCCGCGGGCAGCTCGCAGCTCGTGGTGCGGGACCGCGACGGCGTCTGGACGGCGGAGTACCTCGCGTTTCGGCAGGCGATGGGTGCGCCGTCGCTCGACGGTCGCGCGGGCGACGGGGCGCCGGAGCCGGCTGCGGTCACGAGTGAGTGACGAACCGGCGTCGTTTCACTGGGGCTTCGTCGGGCGCCGCCGCCGACACCGTGCCATGATGGCGCCATGACGACCCTCCGTCAGGCCCCGGGCCTGGTCCCAGCACTGTGCCTCGCGCTGGTGATGCTCGCGGCGGGGTCGCTTTGGCGCGACGTGTCCCTCCGCTCGGAGGCGGCGCGCCGCGCAGCGTCGGTGCTGGCCGAGTCGATCGGCGGGCGCGTCGACGTCTCGGAGGCGCCTTCGATCGAGGACCTGCACCAGGAGCTCGAGCGCGTCGTCCACGCGGAGCAGGGCGTGGCGTCGCTGGCGGTGATGTGCGCGACGGGGCCGATGTCGGGCTCGATCGTCGCCGAGGTCCGTCGCGGAGGGGGCGGTCGGGCGCTCGCGACGCCGGTGGACCTGACCTCGTCGCCGGTGGTGCGGTCGGGGTTCACCGGGGAACGCGGCGGGTTCACGACCAGCGACCTCGTGAACGCGGTCGCGCCGGCGGGTCCGGCGTGCGCGGCCATCGTGGGGGTCACGCGGCCTTCGTGGTTGAGCGGGTACGGCATCTGGGCCCTCGTCGTCGCCGTGGTCGGCGTGGCTGGGCTGGCCGTCGCGGCAGGCGCGCGGTGGC
>CAIUDO010000409.1 GCA_903897935.1 uncultured Pseudomonadota bacterium | reverse complement strand
GACAAAGCAATGCATCGCTCAGCGGCAGTCGACCGGGGTGTTCGCGTTCAGGTGAAGGGCGGTTGGGTCAGGATCGCGCGATTATCAAGCTGGAAGCTTATGGATGATGGCTGATGGCTCGGCCCTGCGCTTGTTTTGGGATAGCCGCGCCGCGGTGACGACGCAGCGAGCGGCGATCGCCCGGCGCCGATAGCCGGGCGCATGACTGCCGCCTCCGAACGGTTCACCCCCGACGCCCGCGCCGCGCTCCGTAAGGCGATCCTCGACGCCGGCGGGGTGGAGGTGTTCGCGATCTGTGACGTCGTCGACGGCAAGATCGCGCACGTCACCGTCACCTGCCGCGGCACCGGGAGCGCCGTCCCCGCGCTCCTGGAACGTCCGGCGACCGGCCAGGTGGTCGTGCACAACCACCCGTCGGGCGTGCTGCTGCCGTCCGACGCGGACATGGCGCTCGCGGCCCGGTACGGCGACGATGGCGTCGGTGTCGCGATCGTAGACAATCAGGTCGCGCACGTGCAGGTCGTCGTCGAGCCGCACGCGCGGCCGGCGGTGCCCGTCAACCCAGACGAGGTGCGGCACATCTTCGAGCAGGTGTTGCCTGTCGCCGCGGGGGGCGGTGAGCGCCGCCCCGCGCAGCTCCAGATGGCCCTCGGGGTGGCCGAGTCGTTGTCGAGCGGCCAGCCGTTCGTGGTCGAAGCCGGCACCGGCACCGGCAAGTCGCTCGCGTACGCGGTGCCGGCGGCGCTGTGGGCCCGCGACAACGTCGGGCGCGTGATGATCAGCACCTACACCCGCCAGCTCCAGAGCCAGCTCGTGCGCAGCGACCTGCCGATGCTGGCGCGCCTCGGCGTCGACGTGCCGTTCGCGCTGCTGCAAGGGCGGTCGAACTACGCCTGCAAGCGGCGCCTCGGGATCGCGGCCGCCGAGGCCGAGAACGAAGACGACGACACCGCGGCGGCGCTGCGCGCGCTCGTCGCCTGGGACGCGTCGACCCCCGACGGCACCCGCGGCGACCTCCCGGGCGCGCTCCGCGGCGACGTCTGGGAGCGCGTGGAGTCCGACTCCGACCTCACGCTCCGTGTTCGATGCCCGTTCTACGACACCTGCCACTACTACGTCGCGCGGCGGCGCGCGGCGGCGGCGAGGCTGGTCGTGGTCAACCACGCGCTGCTGCTGGCGGACTTGTCGCTGCGCCACCAGGAGGCGCCGGGGGTGCTGCCCACCTACGCGCGGGTCGTGCTCGACGAGGCCCACCACCTCCAGGAGGCCGCTACCGCCGCGCTCTCCGACGGCACCACCGCCCGCTCCATCCGGCGCGTCGCCCAGAGCCTCGTCGGGTCGAACAAGCGCCCCGGTGTGTTGCATCGGCTCTCCGCGACGGTCGACCACCTGGAGAACCTGCCCGTAGGCCGCAAAGAGGCGGTCGACCGGCTCGCGCGAGGCCTGTTCGATCTGGCGGGCGCGGTCGCCGACGAAGCGCCGCGCCTGCTCGACCGGGTCGACGCCGCCTGGCTCGACGAGGCAGGCACGCCGGTGCGCCTCACCGAAGCGACCGAACAGACCTCGCAATGGACGGACGACACCGCCCCGACGCTCGCGACGCTGGCCGACCAGCTCGACCAGGTCGCGCGCACCGCGGAGGCGATCGAGCGCGCGATGGAGGGCGTGCTCGTGCCTGCCGACCGGGTGCAGCCGCTGCTCGACCTCGGGCGCGCCCGCCGTCGGACCGGTGACCAGGCGCAGACGCTGCGTCAGATGCTGACCAACGACGAGGACCGGTGCCGGTGGATCGCCCGCGCGCCGGGGCGTCGGCTGCTGGGGACCGGCCCCGGCGCCGCGTTGTGGTGCGCGCCGATCGACGTCGCCGCGGTGCTGCGCGCGGTGCTGTGGGACAAGGTGCCCGGCGTGGTCGGGACGAGCGCGACCCTCGCGGTGAACGGCTCGTTCGACTACTGGATCGGCACGGTCGGCCTCGAGCCCGGCGCGGTCCGTCACGACCTGGTGCCGTCGCCGTTCGATCACGCCCAACAAGCGCT
>CAIUDO010000408.1 GCA_903897935.1 uncultured Pseudomonadota bacterium | reverse complement strand
TCCCCCGTCGACACGGTCAGCGCGTCGTGATCGGTGTCCGCGTCGACATCGGCGTCGGCGTCGGCGTCGGCGTCGGCGTCGGCGTCGGCGTCGGCGTCGGCGTCGCGCGGGCGCCCTCCGTTGTTGTTCCCGTTGGTGTCCTCGCCGGTCTCCTGGGCGGGGCGATTGCCTTCGGCAGCTGGCCCGTAGCCGGACAACCCACCGCACGCCGCGGTCGTGACGAGCACGCAGGCGATGAGCCCGATGCTACGGGTTTCGTGAAGTGCGGATGGGCCGAGCATGTGCGCCTCCGAGATTCGGACGCGCCAGTCTAGCTCGAACGTGCCGGATCCTCAACCGGGAACGCCGCCGCCAGCGCCCGCACGTGGTCCGGGCTGGTGCCGCAACACCCGCCGACGATGCGCGCTCCGGCGTCGACCCACCGTCGGGCATGCGCGACGTACGCGCTCGGGCCGTCGACCGCTCCCCACCCGACCCCAAGATCGGCTGGCCCGGCGTTCGCGTACACCCCGAACCGGACGCCCAGCGACGCCGCCGCGAGCGCTTCGACGTACCGGAGCGCGAGGTCGGCGCGCACGCAGTTGACGAGCGCGGCGACGACGCCGAGGTCCACGGCGCGACGAGCGGCCTCAGCGAGCGCCTGCGGCCCCATCAGCGATCCGTCCGGGCCGGGCGTGAGCGCGAGCCAAACCGGAAGCGTGGTCGCGACGGCGGCGCGGACGGCGGCGAGCGCCTCGCCCGGGTGCGGGTGCGTCTCGACCAACAGCAGATCGACGCCGCGCGCCGCCAGGTGGTCGGCGAGCTCTGCGTGCTCGTCGTAGGTGTCCGCTGGGCTCAGATCGGGCCGGTAGCAGTCCTCCAGCGGGCCGATCGCGCCCGCGACGCGTTGTCCGGGGTGGCCGCCCGCGCGCGCGTGCTCCACGGCGAGGTCGGCGAGGGCGCGCCACCCAGGACCGACCGAGCGCCGCCGCGTCCGAAACGTGTTGGCGGTGTGCACCTGCGCGCCCGCGTCGGCGTACGCCCTATGGATCGACCGCACCAGCTCGGGGTGCGTTCGGTTCGCGAGCGCGGACCAGGCGGGTGGCGGGAGGTGGAGGCCCCGCGCGGTCAGCTCCGTGCCTACCGCGCCGTCGAGCAGCAACACCGCACCGCTCACTCGATCTCTCGGAGCGCCTCGGTCGCCGTGTACCGAACCCAGGCGTCGTCGTGGCCGCCCCGCAGGCGGCCCAACAACACCACCGAGTCCTTCGCGCCGACGCGGCCGAGCGCCCAGATCGCGTTGAGCGGCGGATCGTCCCACGACGCGACGATCGCCCCTTCGAGCGCCGGCGTCGCCACCGGATCGCCGAACCGCCCGAGGACGTCGATCGCGTACGACCGCACCAGCGGGTCAGGATCCAGGACGTGCGCCATCAACGGGCGAACCGACGTGGCCGAGCGGTGCTTGTCGAGCGACAGCACCGCGGCGGCGCGGATCTCCTCGTCCGGATCCTCGAGCAGGTGCTCGAGGGCGGTCGTGACGTCGGGGTGCACGAGGTCGCCCGCGGAGACGACGGCGTCTTCCCGAATCGCGGCGTTGCGTGACGCCATCTCTTCCAACAGCGCCGTGGGATCGCTCGAGCAGGCGCCGAGCAGGACCAAGGTGGCGGACACGAGCGCCAATCGAGCGGTGCGCATCACTTCTCACCCCGCGCCTTACGCTTCTCGGCGGCCCGCTGGTACTGCTTGGCGTACGCGCCGTACAGGTTGGTGGAGGACTTCATCTTGTTGACGACGATGCCGACCGGCGCGGCCTTGACGCGCTCGAACCGAGACTTGACCTCGGCGAGCATCCGCCGCGTCGCCTTGCCCGACTCGACCACGAGCACCATCGCGTCGACGGTGCGGTTGAGCACGATCGCGTCGTTGACGGCGAGCACCGGGGGCGCGTCGACCACGACGACGTCGTACCCACGGGCGAGATCGAGCAGCGTCTGCCGCATCCGGAGCGACTCGATGAGCTGGCCCGGATCCGGCGGTGGGTCCCCGGCGGCGAGCAAGAACAGCCCGTCGACCGGGGTGGGCTGGACCGCGACCTCGGCGCTCTGGGTGCGCGTGAGGACCTCGACGAGGCCCGGCGCCAGCACCGTGGCGGGGAACTGCTTGTGCTGCGTGGGGAGCCGCATGTCGCAGTCGACCATGAGGACGCGCTTGCCTTCCCGGGCGAGCGAGATCGCCACGTTGACCGCGGTGGTGGACTTGCCCTCTCCAGGGATGCACGACGTGAACCCGAGCAGCTTGATCGGCGTGTCGAGGCTCGCGAACTCGAGGCTGTTGCGCACGGTGCGGTACGCCTCGGCGATCGGGTCGGTCGCGGGCAACACAGCGACGGCGGGCAACGGCTGCTTGTGCGCGTAACGGAAGATGACGCCGAGCTGCGGGAGGTCCCAGACCTTGCGGATGGAGTCGGCGTCTTCCACGGTGTCATCGACGTACTCGAGGGCGAGCGCGCCCGCGACGCCGAAGCCGAGGCCCAAGAAGATGGCCCCGATGAGGTTGAGGACCGCGCTCGGGCTCGAGTGCTTCTCGGGCGGCTTGGCGCGCGCGAGGACCCGGGTGTCGGACATCGTCATCGCTTCGGCGACGCCGATCTGGTACTGCTGATCGGCGAGCGACTTGTAGACCTCGGAGATCGCGTCCGACGCCAGGTCTAGGCTCGCGACCTCGCGCATGCGTGCCGGGAACGTCGCGAATTCGCTGGTGGTCGCGAGGGCGAGCGCGCGCATCTGCTCTTGCTTGCGCTCGAGGCCGTTCAACGACTCTTCGAGGGTCGCGACCTCCGGGTCGAACTCCCGCATACGCGCGATCTCGGCGTCGATGACGTCCTGAGCCGCCTTGATGTCGGCGTTCAGGTTCACGATCTCGGGTGCGCGGTCGGTGTAGCCGTGGCCGAGGAACGCGTCCCGCTCACGGACCGCGGCGTACTTCTTCGAGCGCGCCTCGTGGATGATCGGCGAATCCTGCATCGACGTTGGGGTGCCGCCGAGGTTGGCTTCGCGCTCGCGCGCGCGTCGAATCTGGGCGATCTTGCCGCGGGTCTCGGCGGCCGCGGCCGAGACGAGCTGCGACTCCATGTTCAAGTCGGAGATGCGCTGCACCGCAGCCTTGATCTCGTACTCCATGTCGATGACTGCCGCGCGCTCCTGGGCGCTCGCCTTGCGCTGGTAGACCTCGTCCAGCTCCTTCTCGACCTTCTTGATCTGCTCGGCGATGAAGTCCTGCGCCTGGCTGGTCTCCTGGCGGGCGGTGTCGGTCGTCTGCCGGATGTAGATGTCGGCCAGGGTGTCGGCCATCAGGACCGCCCCTTCCTTCGACGTGCCGTAGGCCGTGACCACCAGCACGGACGTGCCTTGCTCCTGGACGATCTCGAAGCCGGGCTTGCCCAGCAGCGGCCCCACGATCGAGACGTTGTTCACGTCGTCGTACTCGTACAGGTATCCGTCGCTGTCGCGAAGCTGGAGCTTCCAGACTACTTCTTCCATGACGGGCGGCGCGAGGGCGATGTAGATCTTGTCCTGGATCTCTTCGTCGCCGCTCGTGAGCGTCATGCCGATCTCGGACATGCCGAGGTCGGACAACAACGACGCCGTCTCGTCTTGGGCCGTGATCTGCAACAACGCGTCGGCTTGGTAGAGGCGCGGCGTGAACAGCGAGAGCACGATCCCCAGGAGGAGGAACACGAACAACGACGCGAAGACGACGCCTTTTCGGCGCCAGATCGCCGTGAGTACGGTAAGGATCTCCATTTGGGGACGTCTCCGCGCGAGGCGCGGCGACTATAGCGCCGCGGTTCGTAGTCGGCACGTTCGCGGCGCCGCGCCTCGCGGCTTGACGGTAGGGCGCTTCGTTGGCTACCGGTGCTCGCCGGGCGGCGTGGTTCGAGCCCGCCCCGAGGACCCAATGCTCACTCGTCCGCCCCTCCGCCCGTCCGTACGTTGGGCCGCCGTCGCGCTGTTTGCGTGGTCGGGCCTCGCATCGTCGAGCGCGGCGTTCGCGGCAAAGCGGGAGCTCCCGCCGAACGTCGAGGTGCTCCAGGGCTCTGGCCAGGCGGCGCGTCCGTTCACGTTTGGCCCGGGCGACCGCATGATCGTCAAGGTCTACAAGCACCCGGACCTCGACTGCGAGCTGCAGGTCGCGCCGGACGGCTCGGTCACGCTGCCGCTGATCGGCCGCGTCGTCGTCGGTGGTGAGAACTTCGAGACCATCGTGGCCAAGGTGCAGGCTGGGTTGTCCGAGTACTACACCGACGCCCAGGTGTCGGTGAACGTCGTGACCGTGGCGAACCAGAAGGTCTTCGTCGTGGGTGAGGTCCTGCTGCCCACCGTCCTGCAGATCACCGGTGAGATGCGCACGCTCGAAGCGCTGGCGCGTACGGGCGGCATCAACGCGAACGCCCGCACCAAGAACCTCCTGTTGATCCGCCAGAACGAGGGCGCCGCGCCGTCGTTGTACACGTTCGACGTCGACCGTCTGCTCACCGGCGACAGCTCTCAGAACATCTCCCTCCAGGCGGACGACGTGCTGGTGGTTCCGCCGCGCACCATCGTTAATATCGAGCGGTTCTTCCGGCATATTCAGACGCTGCTCGGCCCGGTTGTCAACATCTCCCAAGTGTACCGCAACGTGAACCCGACCTCGGGGGCGGTCATCGAGGACGCTCCGACAGGCGGGAACTGATCCGTGGCATCAGTCGCGCCTGCATGGAGCGTTCGAGCGCTTGTCCCTCTGGGCGACCTGATCGTGGTCGTCCTCGGGGTCGTCGTCGCCGCGGCGCTCTGGCACACGTGGCTCCAGGGCTCACCGATGCAGATCGACGTCAGCGTCACCACGCTGATGTTCACGCACTCGTGGTTGCCCCCGGGGTTGCTGCTCGCTGCGTTCTGGCTGTTCTGCTTGTGGGCCGAGAGCCTGTACGATCCGCTGCGCATGATCTCGAGCGTGAAGATCATGCAGGCGCTGGTGCGCGCCGCCGTCGGCGTGCTGGTCCTCGCGATCATCGTGCAGTTCTTCGCGTCCAACCGGGTGTACAGCCGGTTCTTGCTCGTGGCGTACGTCGCGAGCACGTTGTTGATGCTCGGCTTGTGGCGTGTCGCCTTCTTGCGCCTACAATCCCGCTTCCCGATGACGGACGCCAAGACGAAGGTGGTCGTGATCGGCACCGGCCAAGGTGCCCGCTTGGTCGCGGATCGGATGGGGCGCCACGGCGGCGGCTTGTACGAGCTGGTAGGGTTCGTCTCGACGCAGTCGCGGGCGCAGGGCATCTTCGCGGCGAGCGCGGTCGACGTCGCCGGTCCGGTCCTCGGCGGTATCGACGACTTCAAGGAGATCGTCAACAATCACGACGTCCGCATGGTCATTCTGGCCAGCCGGTCGCTCCGCCGCGATCACGCGCTCCGCATCGCGACCCTCGCGGGTGAGATGGGCCTTCGGGTGTTGCAGACCCCGTTCACGTGGGGCCTCGTGTCGGCCCGGGTCGAGCCCGCAGCGGTCGGTGAGCTCGAGCTCGTGCAGCTCGGCGCGCTCGAGTACCCCTCGGCGGGCGAGCAGATCAAACGCGCGTTCGACATCATTGCGGTGCTCAGCGGCGGCATCTTCGTGCTGCCGATCGTGCTCGTCACCTGCATCCTCATCAAGCTCGAAGACGGCGGGCCCATCTTGTATGCCGGCAAGCGATCCGGGCGCGGAGGGCGGGCGTTCCCGTTCTTCAAGTTTCGCTCGATGATCGTCGACGCCGACAAGCTCCGCGCGCAGCTCCAGGCCCAGAACGAGAGCGACGGCCGACTGTTCAAGATGACGAACGATCCTCGCATCACGCGCGTCGGTCGCTTCATCCGCAAGTGGTCGATCGACGAGCTGCCGCAGCTCCTCAACGTCCTCCGCGGCGACATGAACCTCGTCGGGCCCCGCCCGCTGCCGATGGCCGATCTCGTCGGCATCGAACAAGACGCCGAGTACGCCTACTGGTTTCAGCAGCGTAGCCGGGTGTGCCCCGGCATCACCGGCTTGTGGCAGGTGAGCGGCCGGAGCAGCCTGGGCTTCCAAGACATGGTCGAGCTCGACGTTCAGTACGTCCAGAACTGGAGCCTGCTGCTGGACATCCAGATCCTGCTCAAGACCTTCCCGGCCGTCGTCGCCCGTCGCGGGGCGCACTGAAGCTAGGGGGCGGCGGCTGCCGGCGGTGGGGCTGCTTGGGCTTGGGCTTGCACCTGCGCCTCCAGCGCCGCGATCCGCGCCTGCAGCGCGTCGATCTGTGCCTGGTTCTCCGCGTCAGACCGCATGTTCGCGCGCAGCGACGCCGCCTCGACGTCCAGCACGCCCGCGACGATCTGGTTCGATCGGGCGAGCAGGTAGAACGACATCGCGAGCGCGAGGATGGCCACGAAGAAGCCGACCGCGGACACGGTCGGCACGGTGTTCTTGCTGCGCGCTTCCACCCTACCCCCAGAGCCGGGGACGCTAGCCGCGGCCTGGGGCGAGTGTCAACGCATCATCAGGCGGCCGCGGCGCGGGCCCGCACCAACGCCAGCTCCTTGCGCTGGTGCCGCATCGCGAACAGGATGGCGACCAGCGCGAGCGCGGTGGAGGCGACCGCGCCGAACAGCAGCGGGGCGGCGACCGCAAGGGCGATCGTGCCGACAGCAGCGGCGTCTTCGGTGAGCGACACCGCCCAGTTGCCCGTGCCCGCGGTCAGCGCCGAGGTGGCGAGGCGCACCTTCGCCTTGACGAGCTGCACGCCGCCCGCGACGGTCGCGCCGCCGATCAGACCGAGCGCGATCGCGGCGAGCGGGTCGTACCACGCGACCATCGACGACGCGGCGACGGCGGCCGCGGTCGGACGGGCCACGGTCCCGAACGCGTCCATGAAGTGGTCGACGCCGGGGAACTTGTCAGCCGAGAGCTCGGCGATCGTCGCGAGGCCGAACATCAAGGTGGCCTGCCAGGTGCCCATGAACACGAACGGCCCGTCGAGCTCGACCATGCCGGTCAGCGCCAGCACGTTGACCGCGAGCAGCGGCAAGAACGCCCGAAGGCCACAGGTGGCGGCGAGACCGAGCCCCATGATGGCGGTGACCCCGGCGTGACCGAGGGTGGGGGCCCAAGCGAGCGCAGTCTGCAGGTCCATGGTCATGCCCTCCGTTGGCGCGCTCATTACGCCTGGGGGGACCGCAGCATTTCACGACCGAGTGTCGCCGCTCTAGCGCACGACGCGCGCCGTCGCCGTGCGGCCGCTTCGTTCGACGACCACCCGGGTGGTGGGCGGCGCGGCGTGTCGCATCCAGTCGGTCAGCGAGAGCGTCGGGCTGTCTCCCAGGACGAACCCGTCTTCGAGGGCGACGAGGCGCAGCGCGTACGGGTGCACGTCGACGCCGCGGGCGAACAACGCGTCGCGGAGGGCCTCTTTCGCCGCGACCCGGGCGATGGTGGCGCCCACGGGGTCGCGGTCGACGGCGTCGACGGCGAGCTCGGACGGGTGGCACAGGATCGACGGGGCGCTGCTCGGTAGCGGGCCAGCGAGGTCCATCGGGCCGACGCGCCAGCCGCCGTCCGCGGTAGGCGCGCCCACCCGGATGGCGCGGTCGGGGGTGCGCTCGAGGCCGAACGGGCGCCGGTGCTCGGGCGGCGCGCCGAGGATGCTGCCCCCGGGGACGAGCGCCTCGGTCCACCGGAACGAGCACCACGGGCGCTCCGGCGGGCCGAGCCAGACGTCGAACACGAGGCGCGCCGCGGTCGCTTCGACGAGCTGGAGCTGGCAGCGAACGTCCGTTCCGGGCGGCGGGGGCGGCCCCGCGACCACCAAGCCGTCGCACCGCACGGGGTACGCGAGGCGGCCGGGCGGGATCGCGGCGTTCCAGACCTCGGGTTGTCCCGACCACATCGGGTGCGTGGCGCCGTCGAGCAGCGCCGGGTCGAAGATCGACGGCGGCCGCTTCCCAGCGGGCGTCGTGGGCACCCGCAGCGTCGCGACGGCGCCCGAGGGACCACGGACACCGGCTTCAGCGAGCACGTGCAGGGTCGGGCCGTGGAAGGTGAGCCCGCTTTGGTAGTACGCCTCGGGGGACAGGTCGACGGGCCCGAGCCCGAACGGCTCCGGGGGGCGACCGGGTAGCGCGAACGCGTCGCCCAGCGCGACCTCGGCGCGCATATGCGGGACGATCACGCCGCTCGCGTCGGGCAGCCCCAGGGTGACCGCGACGCCGCCGTCGGTCCGTCGCGCGTGCACCTGCACCGTGACCGGGCCGCTCGCGGTGTGGATCCAGCGGAGCGCCTCGAAGCTGCGCACGCCGGTGACGACGCGCCCGGGCTCGAGCAAAGCGGCAGCTTCGGCGGCGATCTCGATACCGTACGCCGCGGGCAGCGCGGCGGTCACGAGGTCGGCGCGGTGGTGGTCCAGCCACGGCGACTGGGCCGGGTCGAGGAGCACGTCGCCGATGCCGGTCGCGGGGTCGAAGCGGTCCAACAAGCACCCGACGCCGTCGCGCTCGGTGACCACGGGCGCCGCGGGGACGACGCGCTCCAAGCGGACCTCGAGGCCCTCGAGCAGGTAGATCGGCATGCCGTCGCCGCGCACCAGACCGTCGACGACGATGCGCCCGCCCGCCGCGCCGACCTCGATCGTGGTGACGTCGATCTCGTAGTCGAGCCGCTCACGGGTGGGCGGGACCTGGCCGCGGTAGCGCCACTTGAAGGTGCTGCCGTGGGCGATCGGGACCAGCCGCAGCGGCCCGGCGCCGTCGGGCAGGCGCTCGGCGAGCGCCCACGCCGCGAGCTGCGCGATGGCCTCCAAGCCGAGCGAGCCGGGCATCACGGGGTCTTCGTGGAAGTGTGCGACGAAGAACCAGGCTTCGCGACGGACGGTCAGCGACGCGGCGTAGAAGCCGAGGCCCGCGCGGCCGCCCGTGAGGTCGACGGCGTCGACGCGGTCGATCATGCGCAGGTCGCCCTTCGGCACCGACGGGCCACTGAACGGACGGGGCGCGCTCAGGCGGCCACGCGCGACGGCGTCGGCGCGGCGGCGCTCCTCGGCCTCCGGCGGTTGAAGGCCCTTTTGGTTGCGCAGCGCGGCCTCGGTGAAGTAGCCGAACTGCGTGATGCCGGTGGCGACCGGCCCGTCGGCGTCACGGACCTCCATGTCGAAGAAGTGGAGGAGCATCCCTGCTTGATCGGCGGTCGACGTCACCGTGGCCGTCGAGGTGAGGCGCCCGGCGCCCGGCACCCGGTGCACGGTCAGCGACCCGCCGAGGTTGCGGAAGTACACGTCGCCGCGGCTGAGCGCGGAGCCTTGCCACGCGGTGAGCCAGCCGCACGGCTGCAGCGCGCCTTCGAGCAGGAGCACGAGCGGCATCACCGGGTCGACGCCGGCGGCGAGCCGCAAGAACCAAGCGTCGTCGGAGGTGGACCAGTCGACGGTGACGCTACCGAGGCCGACGACGCCCTGCGGGCCGTGTAGATCGACGACCTCGGTCATGCACGCGAGCGGCGGGCCGGGCATTCGGGCGGTGCGTGGCCCGCCGTGATCGTGGACCCGGAACGCCTCGCCGAAGCAGCGGGACGGCTCCCCGATCGAGAACTCGAGCAGCTTCGCCTGGCCGAACTGGCGGCGAGCCGGCGGCGCCGGGCGGTCGACCCGGGCGCCCATGAGCCTCACGCCGACGTCTTCGGCGACCACGGCGGGCAAGCCGTCGACGATCAGCACCACGTCGGCGAGGGCGGAGGGGCCGTCGGCGGCGTCGAGGTCGACGGCCTTGACGCGCACCTCGTAGACGAGCTGCTTGTGCCCGGGCACCACCTGGCCGCGGCAGCGCAGCTTGGCGGGCTTGCCGACCATCGGCTCCAGGGTGGCGCCAGGGGCCATGCCAGAGGGCGCGCCCGTCGCGAGCAACCAGACGGCCAACGCCTGCGTACACCCGTCGTACATGAGGGTGCCCGGCATGCACGGATCTCCGAGGAAGTGCACCGGGTTGAACCAGTCGTCGTCGGACAGGTCCTGGACCGCCCGCAGGCCCCCGAGCCCATGCGCGCCGCCCACGAAGCCGAGGTCGGTCACGCGGTGCACGACCCGCCACGGCTTGCCGGACAGCCGCACGCCGCTCGTCTCGTTGGCGGCGAACGCCGGACCCAGCGCGTCCGCGTGGCGCCCGGCGGCGAGCGCGTCGACCGCCCGGTCGTCGAGCGTTGTCGGCGCGCCGGCGATCCAGGGGGTGAAGCCCGACGCGGCGGGGGTGGGCGGCGGCAAGCGCAGGCCCTTCGGCCGCTCGAGCTCGGCGGGCGTGAAGAAGCCGGCGACGCCGTTGCGCATCGACAACACGGGCGCGCCGGTGTCGTCGACCGCGTCGTACTGGAAGTAGAACAGCTGGGTGTCGCCCAGGCGGGCGAACCGGTTGATGCGGATGTCGTGGCGCAGGGTCCGCCCGAGCGCCGGCCGCGGCCCGTGGAACTCGAGGTCGCAGTCGAGCAGTCGGTAGACCCTGCGCCCCTGCAACGACGCGTCGACGCCGAGGATCGACACCAGCAGCAGGTCGGCCTGGCCGGACTCCACGACGACGCACGGCGGCGCGCGGCCGTCGTGCGACCACCACGCGTCGTGGGGGATGTCGTACTCGGTGAGGATGCGCGCGGGCCCGAACGCGCCCCGCCGCCCCTCGACGGCGATCACGCGGGAGACGAGCAGCAGGGGGTCCATCGGGAGGCGCACGCGCGGCTCGTAGGCGTCGAGATCGGCGTACTCGGGGCCGAGCGCGTCGGAGATGCGGCCGGCGGCGAAGCGCTCGAGGGCCGCGCGATCCATGAACAGCGCGGGCGCGTCGGCGGGGTGCGCCTCGGGCGGCGGCGCGGGGCGTGGGGCCGTCGCGGCAGGCTCCGCTGCGACGCCGGTCGCGAGCGCCTCGACGAGCGGCCGCATCACGTCGACACCAGCGCTCCACGACGACAACCACGCGCCATGGGCCTCGACGAGGGCGTGCGTGGCGCGCTCGATCGCCAGCGCGATCTCGGTGAGCTCCCCGAGCGCGCCCGCCGAAGGCCCCGGTTCGACCTCGGCCACGCCCTCCGGGGCCGCGGCGGGCGCCACGATGGCGGGCGGCGGCGGCACGGGGAATTGTGGCGTAGGCGCGTGTCCGAGGGGTTGTGCGGGCGGCAAGCCCGCGGTCCGGCGCGCTGGAAGCCCGCGCTCCGGCGGGCTCGAAGCCCGCGCTCCCACCCAAGCCGCCCACGGGAGCGCCGCGGCGATCGGGGCGGGGTCCGGACCGGGCACCGTGACGACCGGGCGTGCCGGTCC
>CAIUDO010000407.1 GCA_903897935.1 uncultured Pseudomonadota bacterium | reverse complement strand
GATCCGGGTCACCGGCGACGCGTCGTCGGTGGTGTTCATCGACCTCACCGGCCGGCGCAGCGGACCCGGGCTGGTGCCGGTCGGCGCGTACCGCATCGAGGCGGTGTTCTCGGGGGTGCCGACCGACGCCGGGCGCATCGTGGTCGGTGAGGGCGACCAGCTCACGCTCGGCTGTCAGACCCGCTTCTTGCGGTGCTCGGCCAACTGAGCCGTCAGCGGATGCAGCCGAGGTGCGCCACCGAGCCCGTCCCGACCGCGGGGCCATTGGTGGCCGTGTCGGGCGACACCGCGACGAACAGGTCGCGCTGCCCCTCGAGGTCGATCCAGGCGTATGCCTCGATCTGGCGGGGGCCCGCCTCCGGATCGACCGTCGCGACGAGCAGCGCGCCCCGCCCACCGAACGGCGGATCGACCCCGATCTCCGGGACGTCGCCCAACGAGACGTTGCCAGGCGCGTACCACACGGCGCGGTCGGCCGGGAGCGCGCCCGCGCTCGACAACACGACCTTCACCTTCACGTACACGTACCGGCACCCGACCTCGAGCAGCGGCACCTGCACCCAGCCGTCTTCGACCCCGAACACCGTGTACACCGCGTCCGCGCCCGACTCGGTCACGTTCGGGTAGATCACCAGGTCGTCGCGGTTGAGGAACTGGACCGGCAAGGCGGCGAGCTGGGCCTCGAGGTCGGCGCGGCTCTCTTCGACCGCGGTGATGCGCACGTCATGCTCGCCGACCACGCCCGTCAGGGACTCGAGCTCGAACCGCAAGGCGGCGATGTCCGCCTGCGCATCGGCGTACCCAGCCTTGATGCCGTCTTCGTAGGACGCAGGCAGGTCCTCGGGCGCCGGAGGGCACCCCGTCAACACCAGCGCCGCCCCGCCGAGCGCGCTTATCCGTCGCCACGTCCCCACGGGAGACCTCCAAGCATTCCACCGACGACCATCGACGCGCCGCCGACCCCCAAGCCTACGCCGGTCCAGTAGCGCCCCGCGAGCTGACGCGCCCAGTACTCTTCGGCCGCCCACGGGGACAACACCGGCTCCCACCGGTTGCTGCCCCACGCCGCGCTCGCCGCCAGCGCGCCGCCGATCGCCGCGACCGACGCCCCCGCCGACATCAGCACCACCCCGCTCCGGTGGCGCGGCGCGTCCCACCACCCGGGCGGCGGTGGCGGCGGGATCCTAGGATAAACCGGCAACGACCCCTTCGGGAGGTAGCTCGTCTCGACCACGGCGCCGTCGTCGCCGAACCGCTGCCACACGTACGGGCGGTGCCCGGGGACCGACGCGGCGGGGCGGCCGTCGACCTGCACCCAGCCCGACACCGGCGGGTCGATCGGCACACGCCCCTTGGAGACGGCGAGCGCGCCGTCGAACGCGGCTCGGAGGGGGTGCGCGGGCGGCGCCACGTCGATCGGCAGGCCGAAGCGAGGATCTGCCGCACGCAGCGACGCGAAGCCCAACTTCGCGCCCGCGAGATCGCCGTCGAGGAACGCGCGGTAGGCCTCGACGCGGTGCAACGCCGCGACGTCGAGCACCGCGACGGCGTCGGTCTGGCAGGTGAGCGTGACCTGCACCGTGGCGCGCGCGATCTCGAACGCCGCCGAGTCCATACCGACGAACGCCCGCTCGGCCGCCACCAGCGCGTCGTCGAGATCACCCGCGCGCGTCGGGGCGTCACAAGGCGCGGCGTAGGCCGCGATGGCCGTCATCAACCACATGGCCCGAGCGTACCCCAGCCTGCGCCGCCGAGTGAGGTCACACAACGCCACGCGCCGCGCCGTCGACCCGATCGGGACCACGCGAAAACGATCGACCGACGCCGCTTACCGCGCCAAAGCGACCAAGCATCGCAGAGGATCTTCCATTTCGGCCCGCCTGTGTTACAACGGTCGTCCCTCCTGGGCGGCACCACGCCGCTCACCCCCAGCGCAGCCCCTCCCCTCCCTCCCTCCTCCTCCGCGGATCCCCATGAAGCCCCTCTTGAAGTGGGCCGGTGGCAAGGCACGACTCGCACCTGCGATCGAGGCCGCCTTCGGCGCCCCGTGTATCGGTACGTACCATGAGCCCTTTTGCGGCTCGGGCGCGGTGTTCCTCTACCGCCGCGCGCTCGGGACCATCGGCGCCGACGTCGTGTTGTCCGACGCCAACCCGAAGCTCATGGCGGTGCACACGATGCTGCGCGACGCCGTCGACGACGTGCTGCACGAGCTCACGCTCCTCCCCGAAGAAGACTGGAAGGAGCGCTACTACGAGATCCGTGACTCGTTCAACGGCGGCCCGTGGGGCGACCCGGCGCACGCGGCCCGGTTCATCTGGCT
>CAIUDO010000406.1 GCA_903897935.1 uncultured Pseudomonadota bacterium | reverse complement strand
GGCTTCGACCGGCGCCGCCGGCGCGGCGGGGGGAGGCTCCGGCTCGACCGCGGTGGGCGGGCGCGTCAACCACCAGATCAGCACGAACGCGACGATCAGGCCGATCAGGACCAACGCGGTGACGGCGCCGCCGATCAGCAACGGGGTGAGCACGCCGCCGCTGCCGTCGTCGTGATCGGTGACGGTGCGGCCGCGCGGCCCGGCGACCCGGCCACCGCCGTGCGGCTGCGGCGTGCCCTCCCGCTCGCTGGTCGCGACGGAGGAGACGAGCGAGGCTGCGAGCGCCTGGACTTCGGCGGTGTGCACGTCTTCGGTGGGGGTGTCTTCTTCGGAGAAGCCGAGCGCGCCTTCGAACACCAGCGCCATGCCGCTGCGCTGGTCGGGCACGTGCTCAGGGGTCGTCGGCATACGACCGGCCCATTGACGAAGGCTCGGCCCGCGGCCCACCTTGCGCAACACGCCGCAGGTGATCGCGACCTCATCAGCGGTGGGGCGACGTGACGGGTCGGGATCGCACATCCGGGAGGCGAGGCCCATCAGCTCCCGGGTCGCGTCGTCGACGAGCTCGGTCGCTGCGTCGTCTTCGTCGAACTCGAGGTCGTCGTCGGCGGCGGCGCCGACCATCGGCTCCCGCCCGGTGACGAGCTGCCGGGCGAGCATGCCGAGCGCGTAGACGTCGCTCGCGGGCGACTCGTTGGACCCACGGCCCGGGGCGGACATGAGTCGCTCGGGCGCGACGAACGGCGCCGCCGCGGCGAGGTCGAACGGCGGGATGCCAGCTTCGAGCAACCGTACGCGCCCGTCGTACGAGACCAGCACGCGCCCCGGTGAGAGGTGGCGCGCGAGCAAGCCGACCGGCTGACCCGTCGCCGGGTCGGGCGTGGCGGACATGATCTGCAGCCCGCGCGCGAGCTGCTCGATGACCTCGATCGCGACCGAGGCCGGGTACGGATCGTCGGCCAAGTGGCGCCGAATCGAGGTAGCAGCGGCGAGATCCTGAACCAGCACCCAATGACCGCTCATGCGCGCGAGCGGCTGGCAGAGCACGAGCAGGCCTTGCGCGGGGTCGACAGGGCCCTCGTGGGTGCGGCTCCGAGCCGCCAGGCGGGCCATCTCGGCGGCGACGAGCCCTTGCCGACGCACCGCGTCTTCGACCATCACCAACATCTCGGGCGACAGGTCCTCCGACATCAGGCGCACGGCGACGTCGAGGCCGCGAACGTCGTCGCGGGCCTGATAGATCGGTCCCCAGCCGGACTCTCCGAGCCGTCCGAGGATTCGGTACCGCGATTCTTTGCCCTCTTCCATGACCGCCCACAACGAGCCGGCGAATCCTACAGGGTTGGCCCGACGCGCGCCAGCAGCGCGGCTCAGCCGCCGCGTCAGACCGGCGGGCGCGCCGCCCGAAGGCGCCGCAGCAGCTCCGACGCGTGGCCGGGCGACAGCGAGAACCCGAGCAACATCGACGACAACACCGTGACGAGCCCGCCTGTGAACGCGGCTCCGGACGCCGCGACCGCGAGGTCCACCAGCCACCCTTCCGCGACGACCCCGCGGTCGGCGAGCACGACGGTCGCGGCGGCGGGCCACCCGAGCACCAGCCCGAACGCGAGGCCCAACACCGAGCCGAGCGCTGCGACGGCGACCGCGTACACGGCCGCGCGCCACGCGATCTCCCACCCCTCGGCCCACGCCGCGCCCACGCTGCCGCGCGCCCCCGCCGCGGCCCCCATCGCCAGCACCACGACCGGCGCGCCGATCACGCCGGAGGCCGACGGGAGCAGCGCCAAGCCGGCGACCGCGGGGGCCACCCAGACGAACGGCAACGCCGACCGCCACGCGCGCGCCAGCGGGACCAGCAGCCGCGCCGGGGCGAGCGGGCCGGTCGTGGCTGCGAGCAGCGTGAGCGCGACGACGAGCGCCGGCCACGCGACGCCGAGCCCGATGTGCGGCATCGCCGGGTCGATCCGCACGCTGAACAGCCCGTTCGGCGCCGCCAGCAGGACCCCGCCGTACAAGATCGCGCCGGGCGCCGCCCAGAGCGCCACCCACACGAGCTGCAGCGCGCGCAGGCGCTTCAGGGGCACACCTCGGCGCGAAGGGCCTCGCAGACGCCGTCGCAGGTCTGCGTGATCGTGCCCGTCGAGAAGAAGTCGGCGATCTGCGCCTGCGCCTCCGGTTGCCGGCGCGGGCACTCGTGGGTGTCGAGGTCGCCCTCCGGAGGCAGGTTCTCGACCGGCGCCTCCGGGACGTCGCTGTACGACCACTCGACGAGGGCCGAGCCAACGAACCCAGGCGCGCGCTCCTCGATGCCCTCCACCGGTCGCGTCTGCGGCGCGACGGTGCCCGCGCCGACGCCGCGCGCGAGGAACTCCGCGCCGAGCGGGCTGACCTGGGCGTCACCGAGCGCGGCTTGGAACAGCAGGTGCTTGGTGAGCTCGCCCTCGCCGGGATCACGGATCGCCTCAAGCCAACCGGCGCCTTCCGCCGGATCCCACAGCATCTGCAGGATGCCCATCGCCATCATGATCTCGCGGTGGTCCGAGTACTTGTTCTTGAAGACGAGGAAGAACGGCTCGAAGTCCACCGAGCGCGACAGCAGCAGCGAGTACGGCCCGCCGGGCACCCCGAGCACGCCGCGCTCGAACCGGCTCGAGACGCCCATCAGCGCCGTCCCGATGATGCCTCCTTGGGAATTGCCGTAGTAGAAGATCTGGTCCGGGTCGACGACCGACACGCCATCGAACGTGACCGCGGGATCGGCCGCGAACGCGCCCGCCATCAGCTCGGTGGCCGCGGCGGCTTCGATGAGGCCTTGTTGGCCACGCTCGGGGATCATGCCGAAGCCCGACAGGTCGGTCGCCAGCATGAGCGTGATGGTGTTGACGTCGTCCGATGCCATGCCGGTCCAGTCCGTCGCGAACGCGACCCACCCGTTCGTGTCGATCAGCTCGGACAACCAGCCGGTGTTCACCTCGTAGCGGTCGCCCAGCAGGCCATGGCCGTACTGGATCGCGGGGGCCGGCCGCGGGTTCGCGGCGAGCGAGCACGGGATGCGCACCCGCACGTCGACCGCGATGTCGCCGTTGTAGAACGGCATCCCCTGGTCGTCGCGGGTCAGCAGCGACCCGGGCTCGTCGGCCACCTGATAGTTCGGCACGGTCATCACGACGTCGAGCGAGCGGGCGATGTGCTCACCTTCGATGGAACAATCGCCCTCTTCGACGTTGACCACCTCGTAGCTCGGCCCGGTGGGCCCGACGCGCTCCAGCATGTCGTCGCGCATCCAGAGTGACCGCCCGAGGCTGTTCTCGCGCGAAACGGTGACGAAGTCCCACGCCAACTGAAGCTCACCGCGGGCGAACCCGGCGGCCTCGAGCGCGGGGAACACGTTGTCGTCGAAGTGCTGGCGGCGACCCTCGACGTCGTAGTCGTCGGTCTCGGTGCCGTCGCGCAGCGCGGCGAACGCCGTGGAGACGGCCACCGAGCCGCCCGAGCTGGTGGTGAGCCCGCGGATCCCGACGACGTAGCGCCGGGCGTGCGCGAACGGCTCCGCGTTGCGCAAGACGAGCAGGCGCTCCTCCGGGTCCTCTGCCGTCATGTCGAGCTCGACCCAGTGCGGCACGCGCTCACCGGTCTCGGCGTCGAGGATCACGGTACGCACGTCGTCGTCGAGGTAGCGCGCGAGGTCGACGTGCGAGACGACGCCGTCGAGCGAGACATCGGCGAAGTACGTCATCAGCGGGCCGCTGGTGGAGAACCCGTCCTTCTCGTTCCACAGCGTAGGGTCGAGCGGCATGTCGTCGCGATTGACCGGCAGCGACGTCGGCCCGAAGTTGACCCGGTAGCCCGTCGGCGTGTCGGCCTCGACCAGGTAGAACGACGACGGCCAGGGCAGCGCGCACAGCGCGGTGTCGAGCGGATCACACTCCGAGAACGGGCCTTCGACCGGGTCCTTCTTGCATGCCGTGAGCGCGAGCAGGGAGATGAGCGCGAATCGCAAGGGACGTCCTCCGGAGCGCCCCAATAACCGGCGCTGTCCCGCGCCGTTGACGAATCCCGTCGACGTGCTGCAGCGACACCGGATACGGGCAGCGCGATCGGAGGAGACGCATGAACAACCGCTTGATGCTGGCGTGCAGCCTGCTCGCGGCCGTGGGGATGGGCTGCAAGCCCACCTACAAGCCGGACCCCGTCGTCGTCGACGACGAATGGCAGCCCGCCGAAGAGGGCGTCGTGTACACGCTCGCGGGCTCGCAGCTCGACGCCGCGGGCAAGGGCACGCGGGTGACCATCCAGGCGATGCAGGGCCTCGTCAACCGCTCGTCGCCGCGCGTCTTCTTCGCGGTAGAGGGCGGCGATGCGCACGACGCCAACTTCTTCGACGCCTTGTCGCGCACGTACGGCATCGAAGCCGAGCCACAGCAGGATCCGCTCTGGTACGTATGGGCGTTCGCCGACGAGTTGGATGGGTACATCCTCTACAAGAACACGAACCGAGACAGCGCTACGGTCGCGACCGCGCTCGCGGGCGTGCTCAACGCGGTGCCCATCGACCAGCTCGCGCAGGAAGACCTCAAGCTCGTCGACGAAGAGCTTGGTCTGACGCAGGTGCTCGACGTGCGCGAGTGGACGCAGGACGACCTGCTCACGAGCGAGTACTGGGGTTCGTTCACGCCCGGCATGGTGATGTCGGAGCCGTTCACCGGCCCGGAGAACACCTCGCACGACTTCGGCGTGTCGCGCGGCTACCCGTTCTACTTCGGCGATCCGCGCGAAGACGCGACGCTCGCGGACTATGAGCCGATCTGGGACGCGATCGGCGCCGACGCGCCGGTGTTCGGGTGGACCTACACCGACAGTGATTACCCGGCGGCTCTGGTCGTCGAGCCGCTGTCCGAGCGCGGCGCGGCGTTCGTCCCGACGGACAAGGCCAACAACCTTTCGTTCTACGCCCACTACCCGCTGATCGGGCCCATGGAGCAGCAGGCCGCCGAGCCCGTCGATGACGTGGTCGAGAAGCACTTCGTCGCGTTCGTCATGTCCGACGGCGAGAACGTCGGCACGGTGATGGGCCGGATGACCAACCCCGACGTCGGCAATTTCAGCCCGACCGAGTCGTACCCGATGGGGTGGACGCTGCCGGGCGAGCTGTATGAGCTGGCCGGGCCCGTGCTGCAGTACCTGTACGACTCCGCGCACGACAGCGACGCGTTCATCTTGGGCGCGTCCGGTCACACGCTGATGTACCCGTCGGCGTGGGCCGACACGGCCGCGTGGAAGGCCGCGACCGAAGCGGACATGGAGCAGCTCGACACCGACTACGTCACGGTGCTGGACGTGCCCGACGCATTCGAGGCCGGCTCGGCCGATCCGCTCGCCGAGATCCCACGTGCGAAGGCCGTGTTCTTCGCCTCGAACGACGACGATCCGTCGTCCGCCGAGGTCGACGAATGGGACGCGCACGAGATCCGCTGGGTCGGCGACGTGCCGGTCATCCCGATGTTGAAGCTCGGGTTCGAAGAGGACGTGGAGAAGACCATCGACGTCATCGACGACTTCGCCGAGCGGGTCGGCGAGCGCGCCGTCGCCGATGTCACGTCGTCGTTCGGGTACACCGTCGTCTACGTGAACGTGCACAAGACGCGGCTGTCCGACCTCGAGGCGCTCGAAGGTGAGTTCGAGGCGTGGCTCGACGACGCGGAGGCCGACTTCGACATCGAGGTCATCCGCCCGGATCAGCTCGTCAGCGTGCTCCTGGAGCACCGCCCGCCAGGATGAGTTGCACACTGTACGCTCGTTCAGTATAGGCACCTCGTCGGAGGTGCTCGTGTTGACCGCAATGTGCATCGAGAACGTGGCCATCGCGGAGCGGGTCGACTTCGCGCTCGAGCCTGGGTTGAACGTGCTCACCGGCGAGACGGGCGCGGGCAAGTCGATCGTGCTCGGCTCGTTGGACGTGCTGCTGGGCCGGCCGGCGTCGTCGGGGATGGTGCGGACGGGTGCGGCCACCGCGTTGGTGCGCGGGGTGTTCGCGGCGTCCGAGGCCACGCGGCGGCGCCTCGGGGCGGCGGACCTCCCGGACGACGCGGAGCTCGTCATCGAGCGGGTGTTGGGCGCGCGGGGCAGTGGCCGGGTCACGATCAACGGGGCGGCGAGCACGTTGCCGGTGGTGCGTCGCCTCGGGGTGGTGCTGGTCGATCTGGCGGGCCAGCACGCGGCGCAGCGGCTTCGCGACCCGGACGAGCACCGGCGGCTGGTCGACGAGGCTGGGGAGCACGCGGACCGGCTGGCGCGGATGGGCGACCGGTACCGCGCGTGGACGGCGGCGCGTCGGCAGCTGGGCGCGCTCGAGGACGTCGCGCGGCACGCCGTGGAGCGCGGCGAGTGGCTGCGCTACCAGCTCCGCGAGCTGGAGGCGCTTCGATTGCAGGCCGGCGAGCCTGACGATCTCGAGATCGAGCGTCGGGTGTTGCGGCACACGGCGGAGGTGTCGGGCGGGTTGTCGCGGGCGCGCGGGTGGCTGTTGGGGGACGCGGGCGTGGTCGCGCGTCTTGGGCGGGCGGAGGGCGTGCTTCGCGGGCTTGGGGAGATTGATCCGCAGTATGCGGCGTGCGCAGACCGGTTGGTGGAGGCGCTCGCGTGCCTTGAAGACGTCGACCGGGTGTTGGTGGAGCCGGATCCGGCGGCGCCGGGGCGGCTCGACGCGGTCGAGGGCCGGCTGGCCGAGATCGATCGGCTGGCGCGTAAGCACCGGTGTGTGCCGGAGGCGTTGGTGTCGTTGCGGGCGGGGCTCGCCGGAGAGCTCGACAGCGTCGAGCATGTAGACGATCGGCTCGCGGAGGCGCGGGCGGTGTTGGCGGCGGCGCGGGCGGAGGCGGAGGCGGAGGCGGACGCGTTGCGGGTGGCGCGGCGGTCGGCGGGCGGCGCGTTGGCGGCGCGGGTGCAGGCGCAGCTTCGTGGGTTGGCGATGCCGCACGCGCACGTCACGGTGCAGGTCACGGACGTGGAGGCGCCGGACGGGTTGTCGGAGACGGGTCGGGACGCGGTGGACGTGTGCTTGTCGGCGAACCCGGGCGAGGAGCCGCGGTCGGTGGCGAAGGTGGCGAGCGGCGGGGAGTTGTCGAGGTTGTTGTTGGCGTTGCGGCTCGGGATGGGCGCGGGCGGTGCGCCGTTGGCGGTGTTCGACGAGGTCGACGCGGGGCTCGGGGGGGCGGCGGCGGCGGAGGTCGGTCGTCGGTTGTTGGCGTTGGCCGGTACACGTCAGGTGTTGTGCGTGACGCACCTGCCTCAGGTGGCGAGCCTGGCGCACGCGCACCTGATGGTCGAGAAGTCGGTGGCGGGTGGTCGCACGCGGTCCCGGGTGACGTCGTTGGAGGCCGACGGGCGGATTCGGGAGCTTGCTCGTATGGTTGGTGGGAGCGCGCACGACCCGGCGGCGTTGGCGTACGCGCGGGAGCTGTTGCGGGCGCGGGCTGCCGCTTGACGGTCCGCGGCGGGATGAGTAGATGGCTGGCGCCTCGGCGCGGCGCGTCGTGGCGATGTTCCCGCTTAGCTCAGTTGGTTAGAGCATCGGACTGTTAATCCGGGG
>CAIUDO010000405.1 GCA_903897935.1 uncultured Pseudomonadota bacterium | reverse complement strand
GGGACGAACCTTCGTCTCCCTTGGTCGGTGCGCGGCCCTGGCTGACGCCTCCGCCGCGAGCGGCGGAGCCGATCCCGGCGGTCAGCGGACTCGCGGCGGACCGGGCCCTTCTTCCGTCATCCGCCCTCCCGGCGGTCGCTCCGGTCCGGCCGACTTCGTCGGACGAACCCTCGCTTCCCTTGGTCGGTGCGCGGCTCTGGTCGTCGCCGGTGGGTGCGGGATCGAGCGCGACGACTTCTTCGAGCGGTTCTCCGAGGAGCTGTGCCAGGCGTACGAGAAGTGCGAGGAGGGCCTGCTCATCGGGGAGTGGGGCACCCGCGACGCCTGCGAGCAGGCCCAGCTCGACGTGTTCTACGGGCAGGAGGCGATCAACCTGGAGCGCGGCTGCACCTGGGACGACGCCGCCGCGCGGCAGTGCTTGAACGCGTTCCGCGGCCGGACCTGCAACGCCCTCGAGACCGGCGAGTGGTCCCTCTCGTGCGACGGCCTGTGGTCGTGCCCCGCCGACGCCCAAACGGGTGCGGACGAGCGGTTTCGAAGCTAAACCGCCCCGGTGAGCTCCCTCCCCCGATCACCGACCGTTCGAGCGCCGCAGTCCGTCGTGCGCGGGTGGGGCGGCGTCTCCGTGCCGGCCGACGAGCGCCTCGGCGAGGATCTCGCCGCGCTCACCGACGGCGCCGTGCTCACCCGCGGCCTCGGCCGGTCGTACGGCGACGCGTCGTTGCCCCCGCCGTCGGCGCGGTGGGTCGCGGGCTCCAAGCTCGCCGACCGGCTGCTCGAGTTCGACCCGACCACCGGCGTGCTCCGGGCAGAAGCCGGCTTGTCGCTGGAGACGATGTGCCGGGTCTTCTTGCGGCGCGGCTGGTTCACGCCGGTCTCGCCCGGCACCTGGTTCGTCACGTTGGGCGGGATGGTGGCGAGCGACATCCACGGCAAGAACCACCACGTCGACGGCACGATCGGCAAGCACGTGCTGTCGCTCAAGATGCGCGTCGCCAGCGGAGACGTCGTCACCTGCAGCCGCACCGAGCACCCCGACCTCTTCTTCGCCACCCTCGGCGGCATGGGCCTGACCGGGCACATCCTCGAGGTCACGCTGCGTCTGGCTCGGATCCCGTCGCGCTGGATCTGGCGGCAGAGCCACCAGATGCGCGACTTCGACGAGCTGATCACCGGCCTCGAACGCTCCGCGGAGTGGCCGCAGACGGTCTGCTGGATCGACACCCTGGCGACTGGCGCCTCGTTCGGGCGCGGCGTGCTGATGCGCGGCCGGTGGGCAGAGGCCACCGAGGCCCCCCCGAACCTGCCCAAGCCGCCGTTCCAGCCCACCGTGCCGTTCGACGCCCCGGCGTGGACGCTGAACGACCTCACCATCAAGGCGTTCAACCTCCTCTATTACCACAAGCAGATCTGGCCGCGCGTGCAGGGCATCGTGTCGCCGCGGTCGTGGTTCGCCCCGCTCGACGTCATCAACGAGTGGCGGCGTGCGTACGGCGCGCCGGGCTTCACGCAGCACCAGTGCGTGATCCCCCGCGAAGCCGGCACCGCGGCGGTGCGCGCGTTCTGCGACATCCTCGCGCGCCGCGGCGGATCGGGCTTCTTGTGCGTCATCAAGGACTGCGGCCCCGAGGGCGAAGGCACGTTGTCGTTCCCGCGGCCGGGCATGTCGGTCGCGCTCGACCTGCCGATGCGCAGCGATACGCAAGACCTCGTCGACCAGCTCAACGCGTTCGTCATCGAGGTCGGAGGCCGCATCTACCTCACGAAGGACGCGCTCAGCCGGCCCGAGCATGTGCGGGTGATGGAGGGCGAGCGCCTGGAGCGCTTCTTGGCCGTGCGGCGTGCGTGGGATCCCGAGCTCAAGATCCGCAGCGCCTTGTCGGTTCGTTTGTTCGGAGATCCACCTTGAACGTCGTCATCTTGGGAGCCACCCGCGGCATGGGGCGCGAGGTCGCGCGCTTGCTCGCCGAGCGCGGCGACGCCCTCGTGCTGCTCGGCCGCGACCTGCAGCCGCTCGAGGCGATCGCGGCCGACTTCCGGATCCGCGGCGCCCGGAGCGTCGTCACCGCGCGCTGCGACCTCGCCGACGCCGCCACCTTCGGCCCCGCGCTCGACTTCGCAATCACGACCTTCGGGCGCATCGACGCCGTCGTGCTCAGCGCGGCCTTGTTCGACACGCAGGAGCGCCTCGAGGCCGACAAAGAGCGCCTGCTCGCGGTGCTCGACGTCGACTTCACCAAGACCATCGTGTTCTGCGAGCACGCCCGCGAGCGCTTGTTGGCGGCTGGCGGCGGCAAGCTGGTGGCGTTCTCGTCGGTGGCGGGGGATCGCGGCCGCAAGACCGTCGGGCTGTACGGGGCGGCAAAAGCCGGGTTGTCGCACTACTTGGAGTCGCTGGACCACAAGTACCGCGCGGCGGGGCTGGTCACCGTCACCGTCAAGCCGGGGTTCGTGCGCACCGGGATGACCGCCGGGCTCAAGGAGCCGCCGTTCGCCGGCAACCCCGACGCGGTCGCGCGGGACGTCGTGCGCGCGCTCGACCGTGGCGCGCCGCTCGTCTACACGCCGACCATCTGGGCGCTGGTCATGTTCGTGATCCGCCTGTTGCCGCGCTTCGTCATGCGCCGGGTCGGGTTCTGAGCCCGCCGCCGCAACACCCGGCGGCGGTGGCCGCCGACGCTCGTTGGGTTAGCCGAGCGCCCTACGGAGACACCGATGGCCCACGCAGCGCCCGAGCCGGAGAACAAGTTTCGCGACCTGTTGGTGATGGGCACCTGCGTGACCGTCATCAGCGGCATGATCTCGGGCCCCATCCTCGGCGTCACGCTCGCTACGCTCGCGATGGTCGACTCGGTCTGGTTGTTGCTCTTCACGCGCTGATCGGCGTCGACGCGCTGGCCGCCACGCCCGACGAGGTGGTGCGCCGGCTCGACGAGATCGCGCCGCACCGATCGCAGCGCATCGGGCGGGAGGCCCCTACCCTCCCCGCGTCGGTGTGGACGGGCGCCGCTTCCAGCAGCGTCGTGTCCGGCGTGGTCGCGGTCGATGGGGAGAAGGCGAAGAAGGCGTGGGCCGCCGCGGTTGTCGACGTGCCGATCGCGCGTCTGTGGTCGGCGATCAACGACGATCCTGCGAAGCCGAAGTACACCGGGCTCGCGTACGCCGAGGTGCTGACCGGAGCGCCGTGCGGCACCCCGCGCACGGTGTTTCAGTACCTCGACGTCAGCCTCGCGACGGACCGCTGGTGGGTGCTGGAGGTCCGGTCGAACCCAGCGCTCGAAGCCGCGACCGGCCGCTCGGTGCGCGAGATGGCGTGGACGACGGTTCAGCCCTCGTTGACGCCCTCCGCGCAGGCCTGGGCCGACAAAGGCATGTCGCTCGCGTGGTCGCGCGGCGGCTGGCTGCTCGTCGCGCTCGACGCCGACACCACGATCATCGAGTACTGGACGTGGTCGGACCCGGGCGGCAACGTGCCGGCGGGCCTCGCCAGCTCGTTCGCCGCGGGTGCGCTCGACGGCATGATCGCGTCGATCGAGCAGCTCGCCCGCGACGGCGGCACGTGCACCGCCCCCTGAGGCATCAAGGATCGGCGTCTGCCTTCTTCTTCGGGCCGAGGTCCCAGTACAACGCGAGCGCCTCCGGCATCGCGTAGATGACCGAGATGCCCTTCGTGAGCGGGATCCCGAGCCGAAGGTGCGCTCGATCCCAGCTGAACTGCCACGAGAGGGTCATCGCGACCGGCAGCGCGTCGTCGAGGGGCACGGCGAACCGCGCCGACGGCCCCGCCTGCAGCTCGATGCCGTCCGGCGTGGTGTACCCGACGCCGCCCGCGACCAGGCCCGACAGCGCGACGTAGTTCTGCAGCGTGAAGACGATGCTGTCCCGCCGATTGAGCCGGTAGTCCGCTGCGATGCGGGTCTGGTAGACCGACGCGTTCACGCCCGCGTACACCTCCGTCGTCGAGAGCTGCTCGCTGAGGTCCGCCGACACGTCGACGCCGATGACCCCCGCCAGGCCCGAGGCGATCTCGTCGACGCCGAGCGTGCCCTTGGCCGACATCAGCATCCAGCTCGTGCCGCCGTGCAGCGACAGGCGCCGCGACACGATCCAGCTGCCCGTCCACCCGATCGGCGTCGCGGTCACGACGATGTCTTCGCCGAACCCCCGGCGGAGCCACTCCGCTTGGAACGCGACGTCGAACTTCGGGGTTTGGATCGCGGTGATCTTGGCGTGCGCGTTGGCGACGCCCAGCACGTAGAACGCGGCGCGGGTGCCGATCGACATGTTGGTGAGCAGCCCGAAGTCCTGGGTGCCTACCCCCAGCGTCCACACGTTCTTCCCGGCCGTGTACGCCGTGACGTCGTGCAGGACCTTTGGGTCGAGCTCGCCGTCTTTCCACTTTTCCGAACCGTCGCCGCCAGCGAACGCGAGGGCGCCCAACATCAGAGTCAGCATTGCGACAGCCTAACTCCAGCGCGACCGCCGTGAGGTTACACGGCCGGACTTCCGGAGTATCCATGCGTTTCAAGGGTATCGGCCAGGCCACCGACGTCGGGCGCGTGCGCGACCACAACGAAGACGCGCTGTTGATCTTGCCAGACCTCGGGTTGATCGCCGTCGCCGACGGGATGGGTGGCCTCGCGGACGGTCAGGTGGCGGCCAACACCGCCATCGCTACGCTGCGGGCCGCGCGCGACCCGCTCACGCGCGCCGTCGGCGCCGCCGACGACGACCCGAGCTCCGAGAACCGCACGCAGATCCTGCTCGCGCTCGAGTTCTTGACCTCCCTGGCCGCTCGGACGATCCAGCAGAGCGCGCGCGGGCAGGCCTCCGGCACCACGCTCGTCGCGGCGGTGATGGCCGGCGGCCACCTGCTCGTGTGCCACGTCGGCGACTCGCGCGCGTACCTGCTCCGAGACGGGCGTCTGCGGCCGATCACCGAAGACCACACCGTCGCGGCCGCCCGCGTCCGCTCGGGCACGATGACCCAGGCCGAGCACGACAACAGCCCGCTTCAGCACATCCTGTACCAGGCGGTCGGCACGTCCGGCGAGGTCGACGCCGACCTGCTCGACCTGCACCTGGCGGCGGGTGACCGGATCATGCTGTGCAGCGACGGGCTGTCCGGCATGCTGACCGAGAGCCGGATGGAGGCCATGCTCGGCGACGGTGACGACCTCGACGGGGTGTGCCGCCAGCTCGTCGCCGCGGCCAACGAGGCCGGCGGGCGCGACAACATCACCGTCATCGTCGCCGACGTAGCGGAGGGGCCCACCGCGTCGGACGCCGACCGCGCCGCGGAGCGCCTCGCGACCGCCACGGCCACGAGCTGGCTCGACACCAACGAGGTGCGCGTGTTGTTGTCGTTCCTGGACGAAGAGCTGCTGCCGGCCGGCCAGCACACGCCCGCCGACGGCGCGCTCCGGATCCTGCTCGACGGCGACGCGGTCGACGCCGCGGGGAACGCGGCGGACACGTTCGGCGCGCTCGGGCTCGTCGGGGGTCCGCCCGAAGCGTTCACGGTCACGAGCACCGCGCGGGTCGCCGTGTTGTCGCCCGACGCGTACAAGCGGCTTGAGCCGCGGCGCCCGCTCATCGCGGCGCGGCTGCTGCGCGGCGCGTTGTCGTCGCTCTCGTTGCGGCTGGGTCAAGCGTCGTAGGGGCGCGATTCATCGCGCCGTTCACT
>CAIUDO010000404.1 GCA_903897935.1 uncultured Pseudomonadota bacterium | reverse complement strand
CCGTCGCCAAACGCCCCAGATCGAAAGTGATCGACCTGACCCCTGGATTGGGTGGTCGCCGATACGCACGGTTTACCCTTCATGATCGCCCAGCCAGAATCTGAGCGTCCCTCCCGTGCCAGGTCGATCACATTCCGCCGACGACGACGGCACGTCGATATCGGACGTTCCTGGCTCGCCCTCGCCCACCCTCCGATCAGGGGTCAGGTCGATCACTTTCGAAACCCGCCCGTCACGACCGGATACCCGGCGTTCTCCCGTCGCCAAACGCCCCCCAGATCGAAAGTGATCGACCTGACCCCTGGATTGGGTGGTCGCCGATACGCACGGTTTACCCTTCCTGATCGCCCATCCGGAATCTGAGCCCAGGGCCAAGTCGCTGCGCGCGCCGTAGGGGCGCGATTCATCGCGCCCGACGTAGGGGCGCGATTCATCGCGCCCGCCGGAGCCGCCGTGTCACGCCTTCCGGTAGTTGTCCACCATCGGATACGGAGCGGCGTACGCCGCGAACGCGAGCGCGGCCACCGCGGCGAAGCCGGCGAAGAAGAACATCTGGAACGCGGTCACGCCGACGCCCAAGCCGGCGACCCAGGCTTCCGCCGCCGGCCCCTTCACGACGCCGTTGACCAGCAACACCCAGAGGTTCCCGACCGTCACCGACAAGCTCCAGAAGCTCATCAGCGTGCCCTTCATACGCGCCGGCGCCTGGCTGTACGCGAACTCGAGGCCCGTCGCGCTCACCAACACCTCGCCGAACGTCAGCAGCGCATACGGGAGGATCTGCCACGTGATCGACAGCGTCTGCCCCCCGTCGATCGCGAGCTGGAACCCGCCGACGACGATCCACGAGAACGACGCGAACAAGATGCCGGCGCCCATCCGCCGCAGCGCCGTCGGCTCGACCCCCAACCGCCGGATCGTCGGGTACAGCACCGCGTTGTTGAACGGGATCAGCAGCATCACGAGCAGCGGGTTGAGCGCCTGCATCTGCGACGCCGCGAACCACTCCGGCTTGGCCATGTCGGCGGCTTGCAGCACCCACGTCGACGCCTTCTGATCGAACAGCGACCAGAACGGCGTGACGAGCGCGAAGATGACGAGCAGCCGGAGCACGGACCGCGCGCCGTCGACGGCCTCGTCAGGGTGCGCGCCGCGCGCGCGGTCGAGGTGCAGCCACGTGCCGACGCCGCCGAACCCCATCAAGACGACGAGCGCGAGGCACACCGCGACGACGAACCCGAGCGACGGCACCAGCAGCAACGCGCCCAGCGCCCCCACCACGCCGACGCCAAACAACACGCGGCCCGCCGCCCCCGACCGCAACGCCGTCCACGCGACCGCGCTGAACGCGTGCGGATCCCGCGGAGACGGCGGGGTGCGCACGTACGCCCGGCGACCCATCCAGAACACCACCAGCGCGATCAGCATCAGCAACCCAGGGATGCCGAACGCGACGCTCGGCCCGTAGCTGCGCAGCGCGACCGGCATCAGCAAGCTCGCGAAGAACGAGCCGAAGTTGATGATCCAGTAGAACGCGTCGAACACCACCCGCGCGAGGTGCTTGTTCGTCTGGTCGAACTGATCCCCAACGAACGCCGACACACACGGCTTGATGCCGCCCGATCCGATCGCGATGAGCGCGAGACCGAGGTAGAAACCTGCTTTGGACGACTCGAACGCCGCCAGGCACCCGTGGCCCGCCACGTAGACCAACGACAGCCAGAAGATCGTGTTGTATTTGCCGACGAGGCGGTCGGCGAGCCACCCTCCGAGCAGCGGGAAGAAGTACACGCCGATCACGAACGTGTGGAAGACATCCTTCGCGGCTGATTCTCGCACACCCTCCGGCATGTCGACGAGCAGGTAGCTCGCGAGGAACACGGTGAGGATGTTGCGCATCCCGTAGAAGGAGAAGCGCTCGCAGCCCTCGCTCCCGATGATGTACGCGATCTGTCGCGGGAGGCGCCCACCCTGCTCGCTCATTCGACCTCCGGAGCTCCGCCGGTAACGCGCGGGCCGAAAAGGAGGTGTCAGGCGGCAGGAACCACGAACCGATCCGGACACGCGGCGGCCGCGGCGTCGACGTCGGCCGCCGTGGCGTGCGCGTACAGGCGCTCCCAGCCGAACAGCCGCTCGAGCTCTGGGATGTCGTCGACGAGGCTGCGCAGCACGACCGGGACCAGGCGGCGGGAGGCCGCGAGCTGCCACGGGCCGAGCTGGCTGCGCACGAAGTGCACGTGGCCGACCTCATCGACCAGGATCTGGGCGAACAGCTGCTCGATGCGCGCGAGGGCCGCGGGCTGATCCGCGAACAAGACCCGCGCCTTCTCGAGCAACAAGGTGAAGATCGTGACGCCGACGATCTCGCCGCTCAGGACCGCGACGTTCGCGACGCCCGCCGGCAAGTGCACCATCGCGCGCACCATGACGCGCGTGAAGAAGCTCGGCTCGTGCACCTCGGCGGTCAGGCCGAGGGCCGCGAGGGCGTCCTTCAAGATGCGCGTGTGGTAGAACTCCTCGATTTGAATGTAGGTGTGCGGATCATTCGGCGCGTCGGCGGGCGCCGCTTCGTGCGTGATCGAGTACTCGACCCCGTAGCGCTCGGCGCGGTTCGTCTTCGCCGTCGCGAGGGCCCACAGCGTGACCTCGTCGAGGCCCTCCTCCGGGCGCCGAAGCGCGTGGTTGCGGTCGAACACCCGCTGGTCGACGGGGGCGGCACCGACCCAGCACGTCGGCGCCGCGTCGACCTCGGCGAAGAACCGCTCACGAACGTCGAACCGTCTCGCGTCGCGGTCGGGCACGCCGTCCCTCGACTTCAAGTAGCGCAGATACGCACCTTGAAACGACCGCTTCTGCGACGCTGACATCGCCTCGAACGACGCGCTCATGTCCCCTCCGTGGTGGCCGCCGACCGGCCGCTGCGCCGCCCCGACGCCACACAATCAGCGATCGACAGGCCGCTCACGTATCGCTCCGAGCACACCCCCGCCGCCGTCCTCCCCGCCGCGTACAGCCCCGGCACCGACGACCCGTCCGCGCGCTGCACCGCGGCGGTGCGCTCGTCGACCCGGAGCCCACCCAAGGTCAGGGTCGGCAGCGGGAACCGGCGGCTCCCGATCGAGCAGTCGATCGCGTAGAACGGTGGATGTTCCAAGCGAACGAGGTGTGACGACGGCTTGCCGAGCGGGTCGTGGCCGGTCGCGCACGCCGCGTGGTACGCGTCGACGGTCCGGCGCAGCCCATCGGGGGACACCCCCACCCGGGCCGCCAGCGCCTCGATCGTCGGCGCGGACGGGCAGTTGGCCCACAGGTTGATGCGCGCCGGCACCCGCTGGAACCACTGCGCGTGCTCGGGGCCGAGCTGACCGCGCGACGCGGTCACCATCGCGTGGTCGAGGACCAGGAACCCGACGCCGCCGCGCTCCTCGACCATGACGTCGCCGATCGTCGCGCCGTAGGCCAGCTCGTTGACGTACCGCTGCCCGTCCCGGTCGACGAGCACGCCGCGGGTCCACGCCTCCGGGGGGTTGATGAACCGCCACGCCGACACGCGCCCCATGCGGCTCAGCGCGCCGCCGACCCCCTGACCGAGGCGGATGCCCACCCCGTCGTCCCCCGCGGCGCCGAGCGGCATGCCGCGCCGGTAGGCGGGCGCGTACGCCTTCACCATGTCGCGCTCGAAGATGAAGCCGCCCGCCGCGAGCACGACCCCGCCGCGCGCCCGGGCGGTGAACGGCACCCCGAAGCGCCGCTCGATCCCACGAACCTGGGCGATCAGCCGCCGCGCGACGCCGGGCGCGGTGACGCGGAGGGCCGTCGCGACGCGCATCAACCCGGCCGCGCACCCGCCCGCCAGGCCGGCCAGCCGGGCCCCCTCGACGCCGACCACCCGCCCGCCGCCGACCACGAGCCGCGTCACCCGGGACCACGCGCGCACGTCGACCCCGAGGTCCACCGCGCGGCGGAGCAGCGGGTCGAACAGGGCCGACCCGGGCAAGCCGGGCCCCTTCGCGCGGTGCCCGCGGGGGGCTGGCCGAGCCCGGTCGGCGTACGGCGCGAGCAGCTCGTTGCCGGAAAAGTACAGGTACCACCGGTCGATCGGGTACGACGTCTTCACCGGGCACAGCGACCCCTCGAACGGCACCCCCTGCGCCTGCAGCCACGCGATCATGCCGACGCTGTCGGCACAGAACGCCCGCAGCGCCTCGGGGCTGACCGCGTCCCCGACCTCCTGGATCAGGTACCCGTACAGCGCGTCGACGTCGTCGACCACGCCCGCCTCGTGCTGGATGCTGGTCCCGCCGCCCGCGTAGACGACGCCCCCGGACAGCCGCGTGGCCCCACCCCCCGCGAACCGCTCGAGCACCAGGACCGACGCGCCGGCGTCCCGCGCCTCGATCGCCGCGCACGCGCCAGCCGCGCCCATCCCGACGATGACCACGTCCGCGTCGTGATCCCACGCGACGACGTCCGGATCGTCGACGACCCGAGGCTCGATCCCGGCGGTGACCGGCGCGCTCATCGTGCCACTAGAACACGTTCTACCGATCGACCGCAACGCGGTCGTCGTCACGATCGCCGCTCCGGCGGGGCGTGCGCTCGGATACCAGCACGTGGGGCGCGTCGCCGGTCGTGCCGCGAGGAGGATCGACGATGTGCTGGTGGGCCATGCTCGTTGCCACCGCTTGGGCCACCCCGGTCACCGTCACCGTCACCGGGGCGCCCACCAGCGACGGTCAGATCCTGATGAGCGTCTGGTGTGACCCCGACGGGTGGCTCGACGCGGCAGCCGGGTGCCGACAGGCCGGCGGGCCCACGATCGGCGCGGGCGCGGTGCTCACCGTCGACCTGGCGCCCGGGACCTACGCGCTCTCGGCGTTCCACGACGCCGATGGAGACGGCGTGATGCGCGTGTCGTGGCCGATCCCGATCCCGAAGGACCCCGTCGCCGTCTCGAACAACCCGAAGCCCCGCCTGGGCCCCCCAACCTGGACGTCGGCGGTGTTCGTGGTCGGGGACGCGCCCGTCGCCATGACGATCACGCTCGTCACGCCTTGACCGCAGGCACGAACCACTGCCGGTGGGCGTCCACCGACACGATCCGCTCTTCTTCGACGATATACCCAGACAACTGCCGCCCGTAGACACAGCCGGTGTCGAGCCCGACCAAGAACGGCCGCCCGTCGCGCGACGCGACATACAGACCGCGGCGCGCGTCGTGCCCGTACAGGACCGGCGTGTCGCCTCGATAGACGTCGGTCCACCGCGGTGCGTCCGCCGCGCCGTCCGGCACCCGGCGCAGGTTCAAGAACACCCGCAGCGGCAGCGCGCTGGCGTCGCCGTCGGGGGGCAAGCCGGCGTGCACCACGACGAACCGCCCCACCTGGAGCTGCAACGGGGTGGCCGCCAGGTGGTCCCGCCAGCCTGGAACCGCCGCGTCGAGCGCGTCGATCGTCGCCCCCACGAACGGCCCGCGCGCCTCGGCCGGCTGTTCGAGCGCGTCGAGCAGGTGCTGATCGTGGTTGCCGCGCACCACCCGCACGCGCGGCTGCGTGACGATCCGCGCGACGCCCACCGGATCGGGCCCACGCGTGTAGAGGTCCCCGACCAGCACGATCTCGTCGGGCTGCACCTTCGCGAGCAGCTCGGCGAGCTCGGCGGCGCACCCGTGCACGTCTCCGACCACCAACGTTCGTGTCACGACGACACCCCCGCCGCCGCGCGCACCGCCTCGCGCGGATCACGCTGCGCTCGGGCCAACCACGGCGACGGGCCGAGGCCCGCCAGCACCCCGGCCGCGTTCGCCGCGCCCACCTCGGGCCCGTCCAGCAGGGGCGCGACCGCCTCCGCGGCCGCAGGCCCCAGCTTGAGCAGCGCCCCGATCGCCGGTAGGTGGAAGCCCCCGGTCGCGCTGCCCGACGTGTTCTCAAGGTACGACGCCAAGAGCGGCGCCGAGGCGCTGTCTCCGACCTCGCCGAGCGCCCACAACAACAGCACCCGCACCGGGAACTGGATCCCGAGGCCAGCGCCGGGGCGCCCCTCGAACTCGAGCGCCTCCCGCTCCAGCGCGTCGACGAGCGACCGCACCGCCGACGGATCCCCCATCCGGCCGAGCGCGGTCGCGGCCAGCCGCCGGTGCTTGAACCCGCGCCCGGGATCGGTGTCCATCGCGCGCAGCAGCCCGTCGAGGCGACCCATCGCCCGGGGATCTCCGAGGTGGCCGAGCGCGTCGACGAACGCGTGCTCACTGTACCGCCCGAGCGCGTCCCAATGCGCGTCGAGCCACTCGAGCAGGTCCGGCGGGCACGCCGCCGCGATCGCCGGCAACAAGTCCCGCAGCCGCGGCCCGTGCGGATCGTCGCGTTGCAGCAGGGCCGCCTCCGCGAGCAGGTCCGCGCGCGCGCGCGGCGCCCCGATCCGAGACCGGCCGAGCTCGAGCGCGAGCCCCCGCAGCAGGTCCGCCGACCCGGATCCGGTGACCAGGCCCGGGACCCGCGGCCCGTACCAGGTGCCCACCCGGCGCTCACCGATCGCCTGCACACGCGCCGCGACGACGTCGACCGCGCCGCCGCACCGCACCCACGCCCCCGCGACCGCCTGCGCGACCGTGTCCGACCGCTCGCGCGCCAGCCGAGACTCGAGCGAATCGGCGAACGACGGGCTGCCGAGCCACCCGAGGCCACGGGCCGCCGCGCGACGCACCCCCGGCACCCCGTCTTCGAGCAGCTCGACCAGCGGCGCAGGGTCACCCCGGCGGGCGATCTCACGCGCGGCGCGGATGCGCGACGACGGCGCCCCGAACGACAACACGCGCCGCAGCCCCGTCGGCGGCAGGCCCTCGGGGTCGAGCACCCGCAAGGCCTCGGCGACCCCAAGCGCCGCGCGGCCGACCCATCGCCGTGTCACCCCCACCCCTACCCCCGTGGCCATGCTGTAGCGGCCACTGGGCGCCCGCACCACCGACCCGGCCATCCACAGATTGTCCACAGACGCGGAATGCGCGTAGCTGCTCGCGCCGAATTGGCCGCCGGCACCCACGGAGATCCACACGATCCGCATGATCATGTGATCGATCGAACCGCCATCTTCGGCGCCCACCCCCTGAGTCGTCCACAGCACCGAACACAGAATGTCGGGCGTCAGACTTCGATCTTCCGCGCTTGACCCGGATCCGCGCTCGCAGTACCACTGGCGCGCCGGCGCCACCGGCACCCTCCCCATGCGGTCCAACCGCCCGCCCTCGTCTGCCGCCCGGTGCTCCCGTCGCGGGCGACTTCCGCACCGCCTGCAACGCGCACTCCCGTCCAAGAAACACGCCGGCCCCGCCGGCGTGCTTTCCTACGCCTGCCCGGCGCCGCCGCGCCCGCACGACGTTGTCCACAGCCCACGCTCGTGGCGCGACGATCCATCCCTGACAATGACGCACGCCCCGGCGCGCCGTCCACAGCCAACGCTCGATCATGTGATCGGACCAACGTGACCAATCACGACGGCACGGCCGGTCCTCCACACCAGTTGATCCGACGATTCACGGCGTCTTCTTGTGATCATCGCGCGTTGCCACCTCCAAGGGGACAGAGTACCTGTGGGCAGCCGCCGCCAACGGCACCGTCCCCATCGCGGACCTCCGCACCCTCCCCGACCGCGCGGGGAGACGGCCTCCGT
>CAIUDO010000403.1 GCA_903897935.1 uncultured Pseudomonadota bacterium | reverse complement strand
AGTCGTCCAGCTTCGCTGCATCGACGTGAACGAGCACTGGAGCGACTTCGTGCGTTGGGTCCTCGACCGCCTTCGACGCTCCGCAAGGGCGCTCGGCCAACCAGCCAGGCTTCAGACAAATGCACCGGCCAAGCTACCATATCTGCGAGGTGCCGCTTGACGGAGCCCGATCTGCACCCATATCATCAAGAAGGATGTCGGGTGCTTGCCCCCTAGGGCGCGCCCCTCCGCCTGCCAGATCGCCCAAGTCCTTCCACTCGCGACGACGCCAAGCACGATGCTTGGTTGGCATTCGTACTCTTGGTCGAAGCCTTTGAGGGTCCGATAGGTCGCTGCCATCACGCCCTTAGCCGTGTCCCTGTGGAGGTACCATTCCGGCGGTACACATTGCTCTGGATAGGTGGACTCGAGCACCAATGCACCGGAGAGATACTGGTCCATCCCGGGATGCGTTGCGGCCGAGTCCCAGGCGTAGAGCCATATGCGGGCGTCGGCGGCGTGCCGACGTATCGCCCTGGCGGCGATCCACTGGTCGTCCGGAATAGACCCTTGGACCACAATGTCTCCGATCTTTGCCTTGGCCAACTGGCGCGCGGTGTGCCTGAAGAGAAGGTCAGTGCGTTGCTTTTCGTGATTTTCGCTGGCCCGATGCGGGCGATCGCGTGGCTGGCCGTCGGTGAACGCATATCGGCTATGCGAGGCGAGCGGGCGCGATCCCTCCTCTTCTTCGTCGTAAGTCCGTCGGAGCGTGTCCAGATTCTGAGGGAATCGGAACACGGGCACAGCGTCCTCATTCTGTTTGTTCAGGTTCCGGCCGATCGTGGTCGCGTCCTCGATGAGCCAAGCGTACTTCCCGTCCAAGTAGCCCGCGATGGCGTCCTTCTTGAGTGTGGAGGTTGCAACTGTGTTGTGGGAGAGAAGCCAGGGGCAGCCGAGCTCGGCGGATAGCTGGCTCAGGGCCGCGCTATCGAGCGCCGAGCCCGACGTGACGCAATACATGAGTCGCGAGTCCGTGAGGGGCGAGTCCGTGAGGGATTTGTAGGACGGAATCGAGCGCGAGTAGAAGGGGCCGATGATCGAAACGGGCGCATTGTCGGCGCGGATCAATCGTGCAACGGCCATCATGCGTGGCCGCGAGACGCCCCAAACCGCAGACTCACCGACGACGATGGCAGCCTTCCAGTCCCGGGCGTCCATGGTGCCACCGCCTCGAAACAAGATGACGCCAGGACAATCAGACGCCCCGATCTCGTCCCATGGCAGCCAGAACCGGTCGAGGGTGTAACCGGCGCGAGTCATGCCAGCTACGAACGCCCCGAGGGTGCTGTCGTACACCACGTCGGCGCCGGTTTCAAGGGGGTCGGGGATGCCCAACACTAGTGTTTTGGACGCATCAAATCGGACGTCCGAGGCGCCGGATGGTACGATGTCCAGGTCGGAACGACTCACCAGCGCCCGAATCGCAGCGTCGCACTTCGATATCGGGTCCGGCTGGGCGGCGACCGGGGAACTCTGAGCGGGCTTGCTCGCCTCGCCATTCGGTTGTTCCGTTGGCGTTGGCGTTGGTGCCTCCGACGATCGCGCGGGCGAACTGGGCGGGGCGGCGCTCGCGACGGCCGCAAGCAAGAACCATACCACCCAACGGTCTTGGCCGGTCATCTTAACCTCACCACTTAGCGAACGCGTGATTCGCGGACCTCGTCTGCAGCCAACTCGACCCCAACGCACGTCCACGCCACGGCATCACCCGTTGATGAGTCTCCATGCATCGTCCGAACTCAGGACGGCGATCTCGCCCCGGCGGATCGCGGCGAGTCGTTCGACGCTTTCCGCAGCATGTTTCGCTGGCACAGTTGCCGTTGCTCGGATGGTATCCAAGATATGCACAGTCAACGCGGCACGCTCCTCTTCTGGAAGGGCGACCGCCGCAGCGAGTACGCGCTGAGCTTCACTCGACATGCGGCGCCCTTAACAATGCCGACGCGCGGCCGCACGCCAATGGCGGTGCTCCCGCCCGGTTCGGCACGGCTAACGTGAGATGGTCGGACCCGCCTATCCCACTCACACAGCCCAACCCGCCGCCCACGGCAGCATGACGCGCCCCTGCGGCGTACGCGGCGGCGGTTCGCGCGCGACCGCGATCCTTGGCGGGCTAGAAGCCCGCGGCCCGGCGGGCTAAAAGCCCGCGCTCCGGATCGTGGTCGTGGCAGTGACGGTCGGGGCGTTTGGGCTACGCCGCGTTGAGCCGGTCCTCGAACGCCGCCAGCGCCGCCTTCGCCCCCTCTCCCATCGCGATCACGATCTGCTTGAACGGCACCGTCGTCACGTCGCCCGCCGCGTAGATGCCGGGCTGGTCGGTCCGACCCTTGCCGTCGACCTCGATCTCGCCGAACCGGTTCGTCTTCACGATGTCCCGGATGAACGCGCTGTTCGGCACGAGGCCGATCTGGACGAACACCCCGTCGAGGACCAGCTTCTGAAGGGTGCCGGTCGCGCGGTCCTCGTAGGTGAGGCCGGTCACGCCCTGCCCGTCGCCGTCGATCGACGCGGTGCGGGCGTTCGTGACCACCCGGGCGTTGGGCAAGCGCGCGAGCTTGTCCAGCAGCACCGCGTCGGCCTTCGCTTCGGGCATGAACTCGAGCACGGTCACCGAGCGCACGATCCCGGCGAGGTCGAGCGCGGCCTCGACGCCCGAGTTGCCGCCCCCGATCACGGCGATGTCCTTGCCTTTGAACAGCGGCCCGTCGCAGTGCGGGCAGAACGCGACCCCCCGGCCGAGGTACTCCTGCTCGCCGGGCACCCCGAGCTGCCGCCACTTCGCCCCCGTCGCGACGATGAGCGCGCCGGTAGTGAGCGTCTCTCCGCTCTCGAGCTCCAAGGTGACCGGCTGTCCGGGCACGACCCGCGCCACCCGCCGGTGCTCGAGCAGGCGGATGTCATAGCTGGCGAGGTGCTCCCCAAGCCGCGCCGACAGCGCCGGACCCTCGGTGTACGGCACGCCGACGAGGTTCTCGATGCCCTTCGTGTCCTGGAGCTGCCCACCCAGGCGGTCGGTGATGATCAGCGTCGAGAGCCCCTTCCGCGCGGTGTAGATCGCCGACGACACACCCGCCGGCCCACCCCCGATGACCACCACGTCGACGTGCCCGAGCGCGACCGCCTGGGCCTCCTCGGTGCCGAACGTCTGCTCGAGGCGCGTGAGCAGGTCCGCCAACGACGCCTTGCCCGAGCTCACGAGCGTGTCGCCGTACATCACGCTCGGGACCCCGCGGATGCCAAGGCGCGCGACCTCGTCCTGCACGAGGCCACCGTCGACCATCTCGTGCTCGAAGTCGGGGTGCAGGCTGGCCATCAGCGACAGGGCCTGCACGACGTCCGGGCAGTTCTCGCACGACAACGACACGAAGGTCCGCAAGCGGATCGGCCCCTTCAGACGGCGGATCCGCGCGATCATGCTGTCGTCGGGGCGCTTGCCGAGGCCGGCGGCGTACAGGATCGCCAGCACGAGCGACGTGAACTCGTGCCCGCCCGGCACGCCGGTGAACCCGATGCCGGTCGCCCGGCCATCGGCGACGATCCCGAAGCGAGGCACGTCACCGGCCCGCCCTTCCACACGAACGTCGATCGTCGGCGCGGTCGACGCGACCTGGTTCAACAGGGTCTGCAGCTCAGCCTGCTTGGGGTGCGACGACGGCCGCACGGAGAGGGTGATCGGCGCGTCGATCTTCGAGAAGACCGAGCGGAGCTGGGTCAGGATCGCGGGGTCGAGCATGATGGGCTCCAGTAGGGGGGGATGCCCCCCCAAGGTCGTGCGAAGCGTCAGATCTTGCCGACCAGATCGAGGCCGGGCTTGAGGGTGTCGGCGCCGGGCGTCCACTTCGCGGGGCACACCTCGTCGGGGTGGGCGGCGATGAACTGCGCGGCCTGCACCTTGCGGATGAGCTCCTCGGCGTTGCGGCCGATGCCGTTGTCGTGCATCTCGACGACCTTGATCTTGCCCTCGGGGTTCACCACGAAGGTGCCGCGGTACGCGAGGCCGTCGCTCTCGATGTAGACGCCGAACGCGCGGGACAGCGCCCCGGTGGGGTCCGCGAGCATGGGGTAGGTGATCTTGCCGACCGTCTCGGACGTGTCGTGCCAGGCCTTGTGGGTGAAGTGCGTGTCGGTGCTGACCGAGTACACCTCGACGCCCATCTCCTGGAAGCGCGCGTAGTTGTCGGCCATGTCGCCGAGCTCGGTCGGGCACACGAACGTGAAGTCGGCCGGGTAGAAGAAGAACACCGCCCACTTGCCGTGCAGCTCCTCACGGCGGACCTTGACGAACGCGCCGCGGTGGTAGGCATGGACCTCGAAGTCGGGGATGGTGGTGTTGATCATCGTCTGCATGGTTCGCTCCGCTTGGGTTCGGCCAGGCCGCATCGCCCGGCACGAGGTCAACCTATGCGCCGGCTCTGATAGAGCCAATCGACTCGGGCCACCGCGTGATAGATGAACCCTATCAGCGCCCTGGAGGACCAAAGTGCCGACGATCACCCAGATCGAGTACATCGTCGCCCTGCACCGCACCGGCCACTTCGCCAGGGCGGCGGCCGAATGTGGCGTCTCACAGCCCACGTTGTCGGCGCAGCTCGCGCGCGCGGAGGAGGAGCTCGGGGTGGTGCTGTTCGACCGGCGGGCCCGGCCGGTCGTGCCGACGGAGCCGGGCCAGCGCCTGATCGGCATGTGCCAGGACGTGCTGCGGGCGCACGAGCGCCTGCTGGCGGCGGCCGGCGAGACCCCGTCGCTGTCGGGGTCGTTCACGCTGGGCGTGATCCCGACGCTCGCGCCGTACGTGCTGCCGTGGGCGCTCGGGCCGTTCGCCGAGCGGTACCCGGCGGTCGAGCTCACCGTGCTCGAGCGCACGACCGCAGGGATCGTCGAGGAGCTGCACGCCATGCGCATGGACGCCGGGCTGCTCGCGACGCCGCTCGGGGAGCCCGGGCTCGACGCGCAGGTGCTGTTCTACGACCCGTTCTACGTCTACGCGCAGCGCGGGTCCGACCTGCTGGATCGGGACGAGGTCGCCGTCGATGACATCGACCGTCGCGCGTTGTGGCTGCTGCAAGACGGGCACTGCTTCCGGAGCCAGGTGGTGTACCTGTGCGGACTCGAGGCGCGGGAGATCCTCGGAAACATAAGGTTCGAAGCCGGCAGCTTCGAGACGCTCCGCGGGCTGATCGACGACGCCGGCGGCTGCACGCTGATCCCGGAGACCTACGCGCGCACCCTCCCGGCCGATCTACGCCGCGAGCGGGTGCGGCCGCTGCGGGAGCCGGTGCCGACCCGCGAGGTGAGCCTCGTCGCGCACCGCGACCACTACAAGACCGACATCGTCGGGGCGTTGGCCCGCTTGCTGCGGGAGCGCGCGCCGCGGTCGCTCCTGCGGGAGCTCGGGAGCGGCGAGGTGATGCCCATCCTGGGGCCGCCGGGCGGGGGTAGCCGAAGCGGCCGGTAGCGTCATCAGGCCGGGAGGCCCTACCCCGTCAGCGCGTGACAGCGCGCCCGATGCGCCGGACCGACCTCGACGATCGGCGCGTCCACCGTGGCGCAGCGCGGCTCGGCGATGAGGCACCGCGCCGCGAACGGACACCCCGACCCCGGGTCCACCACCACCGGGCGCCCCGGCCGCGCCGGCAGGTCGTGGTCCAACGACCGACCCACCCGCGGCGACGCCGCGACGAGCAGCTGCGCGTACGGGTGCCGCGGCGCCGACAACAACGTCGCCGCGGGCGCCTCCTCCATCAACTGACCCGCGTACAACACCAGCACCCGATCCGCTACGAGCCGCGCCGCCGCCAGATCGTGCGTGATGAGCACCACCGCGAGCCCGCGCTCGTCGCGCAGCCGCTGCAGCAGCCGGAGCACGTCGGTCCGGATCGAGACGTCCAACATCGACGTCGGCTCGTCCGCCAACAACACGTCGGGCTGCACCGCGAGCGCCCGCGCGATCGCCACCCGCTGCCGCTGCCCCCCCGACAGCTCGTGCGGCCACTTGTCCAGCCAGTCCGCCCCCGGCCGCAACCCACACAGATCCAGCAGCTCGGCGGCCCGCGACCGCGCGTCCGCCCCCGTGGCGTGCCCGTGCAACCGCAGCGGCCGCTCGAGGTGGTGCAGCACCCGGTGCACCGGGTTGAGCGACGCGAACGGATCCTGAAACACCATCTGGACCCGCCGACGGTACGCCTGGCTCGGCCCGCGCGGCTCGGTCTTCAACACGTCGACGCCGTCGAGCCGGATCGCCCCGGCGGCGGCGGGCGTGACCCGCGCGATCGCACGCGCGATCGTCGACTTGCCGCTGCCCGACTCCCCCACCAACGCGACGAGCTCGCCGCGATCGACCGAGAACGACACGTCGTGCGCCGCCCGCAGCGTCCGGGCCGGCCACCCCCCGAGCGGGAACGAGACCCCCAACCCCTCGACCTCGAGCAGCGCGCTCACGGGGCCTCCTCGTGGCTCGCGACGAGGTGCCCGGGCCCGAGCTCGCGGCGCGTCGTCTCAGTGACACGACACGCGGCGTCCGCGGCCGCGCAGCGCGGGTGGAACCGGCACCCGGACGGGGGGCTCCGCAAGTTCGGCGACGACCCGTCGAGCGCGACCGGCACCCGATCCTCCCCCAGCGCCGGCGGGATCGCGGCCCGCAAGCCCCGCGTGTAGGGGTGGCGCCCCCCCCGCGCGAGCACGTCGGCGGGCCCGATCTCGACGAGCCGGCCGCTGTAGAGCACCCCGACGCGGTCCGCCAGGGCGTCGAGCAGCAGCAGATCGTGTGTGATGAACAAGACGGCGAACCCGCGCTGCGCCTGGAGCGCGGCGACCCGCTGGAGCAGCTCGTGCTCGACGACCACGTCGAGGGCGGTGGTAGGCTCGTCCATCACCACGAGGTCGGCCCCGCACGCGAGCGCGAGGCCGAGCGCGACGCGCTGGCGCATGCCCCCCGACAGCTCGTGGGGGTAGCTGCGCAGGTGCGTCGGGTCGATGCCGACGAGCTCGAGCACCTCGGCGGCCCGGGCGCGCGCCCGTGTGGGCGAGGTCTCCCCATGCGCGTCGAGCGTCTCCACGATCTGCGCGCCGACGGTCAACACGGGGTTGAGCGCGTTCAACGCAGCCTGCGGGACGATCGAGATCCGACGCCACCGGAGCGCCCGCAAGGCGTCCTCGGAGGCGGCGAGCAGATCGATGCCGTCGAAGTGAACGTCTCCGCCGGTGATCGCGCCCGGCGGCTCCAACACCCGCAACAGACCCCGCACGAGCGTGGACTTGCCGCTGCCCGACTCGCCGACCAGCCCCAGCACCTCGCCGCGCCGCAGGTCGAACGACACCCCCTCGACCGCGCGGACCGGCCCGTCCGCCGTCAGGTACGACACCTCGAGGCCCCGCACGGTGAGCAGCACGTCAGCCACGGCGCACCACCGGGGTCGAGCCGGGCGGCTGGCCGACCGGCAGACCGGGCGCCCGCGGGGACGACAGCCGCGGGTTCGTGACCTCGTCGAGGCCGAACCCGATGAGGGTGAGCCCGAACCCGACGAGCGCGACGGAGAGCCCGGTCGGCACGAACGTCCACCACGCGCCCGTCAGCAGCGCGCTGTCGTTCGCCGCCCAATACAGGTTCGTGCCCCACGTGACCGCGCCGACGTCGCCGAGGCCGAGGAACTCGAGGCCGACCTGCGCCCCCACCGCGTACGTGGTCGCGCCGACGAACGACGACGCCAACAAGCTCGCCATGTTCGGCAACACCTCGACGACGAGCACCCGCAGGGGGCGCTCCCCCGACATCAACGCGGCGACGACGAAATCGCGGCGCCGCAGCGCGAGCGACTGCGCACGGATCACACGCGCGTGCCACGCCCACCCGGTCAACGACAGCACCAGCACCATCGTGACCGGACCGGTCGGCAACCACGCGGCGAGCACGACCATCAGCGGCAAGCCCGGCATGACGAGGAACACGTTCATCAGCAGCGACAAGCCGTCGTCGACGCGACCCCCGAGGAACCCGGCGAGGCCGCCGATCAGGGCGCCGATGCCCACCGTGAGCGCGCCGGTCAGCAGCGCGACGAGGAGGGTGGGGCCGGCGCCGACGAGGGTCTGCGCGAGCACGTCTTGCCCCTGACCGGTGGTCCCGAGCCAATGCACCGCGGACGGGGCGTCGTGGGGCACCCCTACGAACGCGAGCGGGTCCCCGGCCACCAGCGGGCCGACCACCGCCATCAGCAAGAACAGCCCCGCGAGCACCAGCCCGACGCGGGCCTTGCCGTTGCGCCACATCGCAGAGCGTACGGAAGACGCCGCCATCGCGTCACCTCGTCCGCGGGTCGAGGACGACCGTAGCGACGTCCGCGAGCCAGTTGGCGCCGAGCACGGCGAGCGTGATCGCGAGGAACAAGCCCTGCATCAGCGGGTAGTCCTGGGACCGGACCGCCTGCAGCAGCAGGTACCCGGTGCCCGGGTAGCTGAACACGACCTCGGTGAGCAACGCGCCGCTCACCACGAACCCGAGCGCCATGCCGAACCCGGTGAGGTTGGGCAAGATGGCGTTCCGCGCGACGTAGTGCACGAGGATGCGCCGCGACGACAAGCCCCGCGCGAGCGCGTACCCGACGTAGTCCTCGCCGAGGGTGCCGACCGACACGTTGCGCATCGCGAGCATCCACCCCCCTGTCGACGCGACGACCATCGTGAGCGCGGGCAGGATCGCGTGGCTGGCGACGCTGCCGACGAACTCGAGCGACCACCCGGGCACCACGTTGAGGCCGTACGCGTGCCGGACCGGGAACCAGTCCAGGCGGAACGCGAGCACGTACACCGACAACATCGCGAGCCAGAAGTACGGGAACGACGACAGCAGCGCGGTGATCGGCGGGCCAATCGTGTCGAGCGGGCCCCCGCGGCGCCACGCCGCCATGGCGCCGAGGCCGGTCCCCAGCACGAACGCGACGACGACGGCGACCCCGGCGAGCGCGATCGTCCACCCCATGCCGGCGCCGATCACCTCGGTGGTGGGGGTCGGGAAGTACGCGAGGGACACCCCGAGGTCCCCCTGCGCGACGTGCCCGAGGTAGCCGAGGTACTGGCGCCACAACGGCTCGTCGGTCAGGCCGAACGTGGCCCGGAGCGCGTCCATGGCCTCGGGGGTCAGCTCCCCCTTGAACCGGCCGAACAGCGCGGTCGCCGGGTCGCCGGGCATCATCCGTGGGAGCACGAAGTTCAGGGTCAGCGCGGCCCACGCGGCGACCGCGTAGAACCCGAGCCTCCGGAGCAACCACCAGGCGGCGCGCACCATCAGTCCGCCTGCGTGAGCTGGCGCTCGGTCACCGGCACGAGGCGCGTGAGCACGAGCAGGGGGTCGGGGCTCAGGTTGGGCGACAAGCCCGCGTACGGGTCGTCGGCGCTCGGGAACCCGGTGAACCGCGAGGTGCTGTACTCCCCCCACGACGGCGCCGGGAACAGCGGGATCGCCGGGGCCTCCCGCACGAACCGCGCCTGCATCGCGTGCACGAGCCGCCGCTGCTCGTCGGGGTCGGAGGTGCGCTCGAACGCGTCGAGCAGCTCGTCGACCGCCGGGTCGGCGAACCGGTGCCAGTTCGTCGCCGCCACCTCCCCGACCGGCCGCGCCGCGGCGGCCGACATGAGCCCCTGGTAGACCACGTGGGGGGTGACCCCCTCCGACGACCACCCGAGCGAGAGGTCGAAGTCGCCCCGCGTGAGCCGCTCCATCCACGCGCTGAAGTCCAACGCCTGCAGCTTGGCGTCGACCCCGACGCTGCGCAGGTTCGCGACGACCACCTGCGCGCTCCGCACCCAGTCGGACCAGCCCGCGGGCACGATCACCGACAGCGTGAGCGGCGACCCGTCCGCCCGCCGACGGACCCCGTCGGGGCCGAGGCGCAGACCCGCCTCGTCGAGCAGCGCGCCGGCGCGGGCGACGTCGTGGCGGACCCAGTCGGCGTCGGCGCCCGGGGCGCGGTCCCGCCACCCGGCGAACACGTCGGACAGCCCGCTGCCGTCGGCCGGCTCGGCGTAGTCGTACAGCCCCACCTTCACCACGAGCGCACGATCGACCGCCATCGACAGCGCCTTACGCACGCGCGCGTCGTCGAGCGGGGCCCGGGTGGTGTTCGGGTACAAGAAGATCATCGAGCCGATGGGCGGGAACCAGTAGTGGTGGTGCTCCGGATCCTCGCCGACGTAGATCCGGTCGATCGCGGGCACGAAGTTGCCGGCCCAGTCGATCTCGTCGCGGATCAGGGCCAGGTTCGCCTGGTCGTTGCTCGGCATCGCGGGGAACCGCAGCGCCTCGACCGCCGGCCGCCCCTCTTGCCAGTAGTGGGGGTTGCGACCGAGCTCCCACACCTGGTTGCGGAACACGCGCACCTCGGTGAACGGCCCGGTGCCGACCGGCTCCGGGTTCGTGAACGTCACCGGGTCGGCGACCGCCCCCCACACGTGCGCAGGGACGATCGGCAGGTGCGCGATGTGCGCGAGGCCGGGCACGTACGGCTCGCCGAACCGCACCACCACCGTCGACGCGTCGGGCGCCTCCACGTCGACGACGCGCCGCCACACCCCGCTGGTGTCGAGCGCGGGGTGGTCGCGCAGCAAGCGGAGCGTGAACACGACGTCCGCGGCCGAGAACGGTGCCCCGTCCGACCACTTGACGCCGTCCCGGGTGGTGAACCGCAGGGTCCGCTCGTCGTCCTCCCACGCGTACCCGGTCGCCAACCACGGGGTCCAGACCCCGGTCATCCGGTTGAAGATCATCATCGGCTCGTGGATGCCGCACGCGGACGGCCAGCGCGCCGAGCCCGACACGACCAACGGGTTGAAGTTGCGCACCCAGGACGCCTGCTGCTCCTGCACGACCGTGAGCACCCCAGGCGGGGCCTCGTCGCGGTCGGACCCGCACCCGAGCACGAGCCCGGCGACGGCAGCGAGGCGGCGCATCAGCCCCCCGTCCGCTCGTAGACGCGCACGCTGCGGACCTTGAGCGCGGCCGGGAACTCGGTACTGTCGTCCGGCGGCCCCAAGAACGTGCCCCCGACCGCGAGGTTGAGGATCATGAACTTGGGCGTGTCGTCGAACACCCACGCGGCCACGTCACCGGGGGCGAGGCGCTGGTACAGGTAGTCGTCGACGTAGAACGCGATGAACCCCGGGTCGATCTCGACGGCGAACGTGTGGTAGTCCTCCTCGAACGTCCCTTCGGGCAACGTGAAGCTCGCGCCGACGCTGTCCCCCCCCGAGAAGCCCGGCCCGTGCAGGGTTCCGCTCATCGTGTCGGGCGCGTCGCCGCGGACCTCCATGATGTCGACCTCGCCACACGCGGGCCAGCCCACCTCGTCGATGGTGCCGCCGAGCAGCCAGAACGCGGGCCACAAGCCGTTGCCGGCCGGCACGCGGATCTCAGCCTCGAACCGCCCGTACGTGAACTCGACCTTGCCCTTGGTGGTGATGCGGCCGGAGGTGTAGGCGTTGCCCTCGTACGCCTCCTCGATCGCGACGATCTGGAGCTTGCCGAGCCCGTCCTGGAACACGTTCTCGACGCGGTCGGTGTTGTACTCGAGCTGCTCGTTGCCCCAGCCGTCGCCGCCGACGTCGTGGGTCCAGTAGTCAGGGTTCGGCGGCTCCCCCTCGGCGCCCTCGAAGTCGTCTTCGAACACGAGGCTCCACCCGGTCTGCAGGGGGCCCTCCGGCTCGGAGGGACCACACGACGCCAACAGCGCGAACAAGAGGATCGAGCTCATGGGTCAGTCCTTCCCAAGGTACAGGTCGTCGACGTGCACGCGGTCGCCCGCGGCGCCCCCTTCGGCGACGAGCAGCAGCGCCACGGTGACGGCGGAGAGGTCCACCCCTTGCGCGGTGAGGTCGGACAGCGGGATGACGAGGTCGTGCCAGGCGCCGTCGGGCGCGTAGCCGTAATCCGCCACCGAGGCGCGCCCCTCGACGCCGCCAGTCATGCCGATGTCGAAGTCGGCGACGACGTCGGACTTCAGGCTCACGTGCAGCGTCGACCACGCCGAGAGGTCGAGCGCGACGTCGCTGTGGATGCCCCCTCCCCACCACGGGAGCGTCGTCTGGACGATGACGTCCGACTGCAGCCCCTCCACGCGGTCGATCAGGTCGACCTCCTGGGTGTAGGTGCCCTCGTACACGTAGTAATGCACGGTCAGCTCGTCGATGAGCACCTGGTCGGTGAACCCCCCCTCGTAGAACAGGGTCAAGGAGAGGCGGTCCTGGCCCTCCCACGGCTCGGAGCCGGGTAGGAAGTCTGTATCGGATCCGCCCGTGTCCTGGGTGTTCGGGACGGGGGTAGGGTAGCTCGGATCCCCAGGATCGAGGCGGCACGCGACGAGCGCGAAGACGAGCGTGATCATTGCTGCACCAGCACGGTCGCGCCGTCGGCGCCGGTGATGCGCACCCAGCCGCCCTGGGGCTCGCCGCCGAGCGACACGATCGCGTCGTAGGCGAGCGGGGCGAGCGGGTACGCGATGGTGCCCGTGGCGTCGTAGGTCACGTCGTCCGGGAAGTTGTCGAGCACCGACTGATAGGCGCCGATCGCCATCTCGTGCACGAAGTAGACCTGCTCGGGCGGGCACAGCGCGCGCTCGTAGATCTCGTGGAGCAGGGTGGCCGTGTAGAACTGGTGCTCCCCGTTCGGCTGGCCGGCCAGCACGGTCGCCCACGCGTAGAACGCGGCCGGCGCCGACGCCCCGGACAGCAGGTCCCACTTCGTCTCGGCGCCGACGCCCCCCTCCGCGAACGGGTTCTCGGGGTCGTCGAGCACGTCGCGGGACGGGTGGATGCCGGTCTCGGTGGTCCACACCCGGAACACGACGTCGTCGAGGTCCTGGCCGTACTCGTAGGTAGGCGCCGGCAGCGCGCACCCCGCGGCGACGAGCGCGAGCAACCCGGCCTTGCTGGTGTTCATGGCGGCCCTCACAGGCTGATCCGGACGTAGGTGTCGATCTCGTACTCGTTGCCCCACCGGCCGAGCGCGTCGAGCGCCGCCGACGGCGACCACTCGTCGAGCTCGCGGTACTTCGCCAGCACCCCGAACCGCGTCACCGGCGCGTACGTGCGGCGCGTCGTGACCCCGGTGCCGAGATCGGTGATGATCTGCAGCGGGTAGGTCAGGTTGTAGTCGCGGTAGTAGTCGTACGGTCCCCAATCGTCGAGCTTGATGGTGGTCTCCCACGACGACTTGCGGTACCACACCCGCGCCTGCCCACCGTAGTACGTCACGAGGCGGGTGCTGTCGCCGTTCGCCTGGCCCTGCCCGACGTAGAGCAGGGTCAGCAGCTTGAGGTCGCCGCGCAGGTTGGACACGCTGCGCAGCTTGACGTCCCAGACGTCCTGTGCGGGGGGGGCGCCCGGGAACGCGAACAGCACGCCGTCTTCGGTGAACCCGAAGTTCGCGTCGCGCGAGGTCGGCTGGATGCGGTACGTGAAGTCGACGCTCGCCGCGAACGACGCGTCTTCCCGGAAGTCGTTGTCCCACATCCACATCCAGGTGGCGGGGGTGGGGTCGACCGCGAGCAGCAGCTCGAGGCCCGTCGTCTCACGGTTGCCGAGCACCGCGAACGCGTCGTCGAGCACGTTGCGGGGGGTGACGTTGGGGGTGTACCAGCCCGACGCCGGATCGTAGGTGTCGCCGATGTTCGGCAGCGGGCCCACGAGCGGGCGCTGGTACAGGAAGTTCGGCGCGATCTGCACGATGCCCGCGTTGAGCGCGACGCCGGCGAGCCCCGACATCTGGTTGCCGCGACCGTCTTCTTTGAGCGACCACCCGGTGAACGTGACCGTCGGGTCGTACCCGCCGTCCGCGACGAGGCCTTTGTACGCGCCCTGCACGTACGCGTGCACCGGGCCCTTCTCGACGGTCACCTTGGCGCGCCCGCCGAGGGTGTCGGCCATGCGGATCTCGTCGGAGCGCACGTGGTACCCGGACTCCGCGAGCGACTCCTCGCTCGGGTCAGCCTCGACGGCCTCGAGGAACGTCTCACCGACCCGGTTGGTGCCCGCCATGATGCCGCCCAGCGTGACCCCGACGCCCTTGCGGGCCCACTCGAACGCGACGGTCGACCGCCGGTTCGTGCGCTCCGGGATCGCGTAGCTGGTGTCGATCGAGGCCTGCTGACCGAGGTCCTCCTGATGCAGCACGGTGACGAACGCGTCGCCGACGCCGCGGCGGTACTTGCCGATCACCGTAGGGTTTGCGCCCCAGAAGATCTGCGGGCCGAACGCGAGCGCCAGCCCCTCGAGGGCGCGGTGCGCGTGCAGCTCGACGCCGATCGGCGCGGTGCCGTCGTAGGTGTCGAGGTTCGGGCCGTAGTTCGCTTCCCGGTACAAGCCGAACACGTCGCCTTCGTAGCCCCAGTGGTAGTGCCCGGTCCGGTAGAAGCCCTTCAGGGTCACCGCCGGCGTCTCCCACGCAAACGACGCGTTGTACAGCCGCACGCGCTCCATCGCCGACAGGTCGACGCCGGTGCCGAGCGGGTCCGTAGACAAGCCACGGCCGCGGTTCTCCCAGAAGATCTCGTCGATGCGGTTCGACGCCACGTTGCCCAGCACGTTGACCGACACCGAGCCGGTGAGCCCGTCGACCGGCTTGACCTGCAGGTCGACGTAGATCGACTCCATGTGATCGACGGTCAGCCCCTCCGGCGCGCCGAACGCCGGGCGCGCGGTGCCGCCCGACGAGGTGGTCGTCAGCTCCATGCGCACGTTCGACACCGCGGCCCGCGCGAGCCGCTCCACCTCGGCCGCCGCGACGTCCGCGCGCGCCGTGGACTGGTACAGGAGCGGATCGATGGCGCCGAAGTGGGCCTGGATCTTCGCGATGTCGACCCCGGACCCGTAGACGTCCAGCGCGTACGCGTCGCGCAGCGCGTAGTACGCGGGGCGGGGCAGCACGTGGTACGCGCCGCGCTCGTCGGTCGGGCCCAGGCCGCAGATGCCGAACCACTCCTCGTTCATGTTGTTGGCGTTCGGCTGCCAGTCTTCCGGATAGGCCTGGTTGGACCAGCTCGCGGTGGTGTCGTGCACGTCGAGGTTGGTCTCTTGCAGGTGCTTCCACCAGCCGTCCACCCACTGGAACGTGTAGCCGCCGAGCGCGTTGCCGACCCGGCCCTTGCCGTGGCTCTGCTCGTACAGCTCCTGCCACAGATCGAGCAGGATCGACGCCTGGGTGACCCCGTCCTCGCGGCGCGCCTTGGCGTCGTAGGCGTCGGCGCCGAACTCCGAGTAGAAGAACGGGACCTCGAGCTCGGTCGCGACGCGCTCGAACAGGTCCCCCGACGACCGGCCGCGGTAGACGTTGGCCGACATGATGTCGAGGTTCGGCGCGTACTGCGCGATCTCGTCGATGTACTGCAGGTCGCCGTTGGCGATCGCGACCGGGTGGTGGGGGTCGACCGCGTGGATCGCGTCGATGATCTCGCCGTACAGCGTGTAGAGCGGGACCGCGCGCGGGTCGCTCGCGTCTTCCGGGAGGTCCTGGATCTCGGTGCCGGTCCAGTGCAAGCCGTAGTTGTTCTCGTTGCCGAGCAGCCAGATCACCACGCCCGGGGTGTCGCGGTAGCGGGCGACGGCCGCCATCGCCTCGTCCTTGGCGGCCTGACGGTAGGCCGGGTCCGCGTAGTCGGCGTTCGGACGGAACTGCCCGTCGACGGTGAGCCCGTAGCGGCCGACCAGCGGGTTGATCATCGTGCTGATGCCGTAGTTCACGTAGATCCACTCGACCCAGCGCGGCGGGATGCCCGGGTACTGGCGGATCGAGTTGACGCCCATCGCGCGCAGCAGGCCCATCTCCTCGCGGAGCGCCGCCTCGATGAACGCGTCGTCCTTGCTCCAGAAGTCGTAGGCGTAGTTCTCGCCGATCGGGAGGTAGCCCCAGTTCATGCCCTGCAAGAACGTGGGCTTCCCGTCGACGAGGAGGCGGTACCCCTGGTCGTCCCGGGTGACCTCGACCTCGGTCGGGGCGGCGTCGGCGACGCCCCCGAGCAGCAGGAGCCCCGAGGCGAGCGGCCAGCGTATCGTTCCGCGCGAGGCGGCCATGGGGACTCCTGGGTGCGCGGAACGAGGACAGGCGCCCGGAGGTTCCGGGCGACGTACGATCAGGTTCGAAAGAGCTCAGTTCTCGTAGAACAGGACGTCGTCGTAGTACACCGAGCCGACGCCGTCCCAGCACTCCGCCGCGACGCCGTCGCACTGGAAGAACGTGAGGACGGCCTGGGCCACCACGGTGCCGGCGGGCGCGGTACCGGACGCCGACAGCCAGGTCCAGGTGTCGATCGGGAAGCTGGCGTCGATGATGGTGGACTGAGCGTTGCCGACCATGTTCCAGGACGGGTCGAAGTACTTGATCTGGATCAGGCCGTAGGTGTGGGCGGCCACCAGCGGGTCGGCGTTGTGCACGAAGCCCCACCCCTCCAAGGAGAACGACTGCCCCTCGGTAGCCGGGAACTCCTGGTAGATCGAGTTCTCGTTCGGGCCACCCCACCACACGCCCCACATCTTGAGGCCCTTGACGCCTTCGCCGGCTTCGAACAGATCCTCGCTGTTGTACATGCCGTCGCCGGTCGAGAGCAGGGCCCAGCTCGCGTAGTCACCCGGGTAGACGAGCCAGTCCTCGAGGTTGTCTTCGAACCCGGGGTTCGACAGGAGGTTGGTCGGGGGCGGCTTGGTGTCGGTGTCCGTATCCGTGTCGGTGTCCGTATCCGTGTCGGTGTCGGTGTCCGTATCCGTGTCGGTGTCCGTATCCGTGTCGGTGTCCGTATCGGAGTCGCTGTCGGCGTCGGTGTCCGCGTCGCCGTCATCGACCTCGGTGTCGGTGTCCGTGTCGGTGTCGGTGTCCGCGTCCGCCGCGATCGCGGTCTCCGCGGTGTCGTCCTTGCCGCAGCCGACGACGAAGACGCTCGCCAGCAAGATGGAAACGCTCAAGTGACGCATGGTTCTCCTCCCGTTCTAAGGGTGCACGTTCGACGACGAAGCGGAGGCGAGCAGCGGGCCACGCAGCGCGGGGCCAGGCACGGGGAACAGCGACGGATCCTGGAGCGCCGCGTGCAACACCGCCGTCCCGGCCCCGAGCGCGATCGCCCGGTGACCGAGCGCGCTCACCCGCACGTCCGTCGTCTCGATCGAGGTCCACAGCGCGCGCTCGTGCAGCTCACGCTGCATCGGCTCCAGGATGAGGGCACCCGCCTCGGTGAGCGGCCCCCCAAGCACCACCAGCGACGGGTTGAGCAGGTTCACCAGGTTCGCGACCGCGATCCCGAGGTACTGCCCTGCTTCGCCGACGATCCGAAGGGCGAGCGTGTCGCCCGCCCGCGCCGCGCCGAGGATGGCCCCGAGCGTAAGCGGCGACGCCGCGCGCAGCGCGCTCTCGACGCCGGCGGCGAGCTGCTCGCGCGCGCGCCGCACCATCGACGCAGACCCGATCATCGCCTCGAGGCACCCTTGCCGGCCGCAGCGGCACGGCGGCCCGGCGGGGTCGATCGCGGTGTGGCCGATCTCGCCGGCGATCCCGTACGCCCCCCGATAGACCTCGCCGCCGAAGATGTGGCCCGACCCCACCCCGGTCGCCACCTTGACGTACGAGAAGTCGGCCGCCGCCTGGCCAGCCCCCCACCACCGCTCCGCGACCGCGCCCAGGTTCGCGTCGTTGTCGACCAGGACCGACGCCCCGTACCGCTCGAACAGCTCGGTGCCGGGCCGAACCTCGCCCCACCGTGGGAGGATGCGGGTAGACAGGCGGTCGGGCTGCCGCGGGTCGATCGGGCACGGGACCGCCAGCCCCACCCCGACCAACGCCGACCCTTGCGACCCCACCAGCACCTGATCGATGAGGGTGAACAGCAAGGCCATCGAGCCGGCAGGATCGTGCTCCACCGGGTGCTCCCGCGACGCCTCCGCCCGGACCCGGCCCCGGAGGTCGATGCGCAGCGCGGTGATGTGCGACGCGCCGAGCTCGACCCCCACGATGCAGAAGCGATCCTCTTCGATCCGCAGCACGATCGGCGGCCGCCCCCCTTGCGACGGCGCGACGTGCGACTCGCTGACGATGCCGGCGTCCAGCAGGTCCGCGACGATCGCCGACACCGTGGACCGGGACAACCCGGACTCCCGGGCGAGGTCCGCCCGCGACAGCTCCCCCGCGCGCCACAGCAGCTCGAGCAACAAGCGGCTGTTGTGCGACCGCATCGACGAGGTGTCGACCGCGCGCTGGGTTAGTTTGTTGTCTGGACGAATAAACATGTTTGTTGTGTACCCGCACGAAGCCTGACGCGCAACAGGCGCCCGAAGCTTTTCGCACCGCCGGGGCCGCGTCAGGCGTTCAGGGCGCTGCGACGCCGAGGATCGAGACCCACAGCCGCGCCCGGTGCCCCGCTCCGTCGGCCGCGTCGACGCGCAGGGTGTTCGCCCCCGGCTGGATCTCGACGGTGACCGGCACTCGCGTGGACGGCGCGTCCGTCCCGACGTACGCCACCTTCTCGCCGTCGTGGTGCACGGTGACCCACGCGACCGCGGCGTCGTCGGACGCGTCGACCGTCAGCGCGAGCGGGCCGGTACGCGCGACCACCGGGGCGTCGCAGCGCAGCGTCGGGTCCTCCGCGCGGATCTCGGCGCCGTCGAGCGGCAGCTCGAGCGACCAGCGATCGAGCTCGCCACGATCGTCGGCCTCGGCGACGAGGTCGAGCCGCAGCGGGCCGGCCGCAGCGTCCCCCACCCTGAGCGCCAGCAACAGCTCCACCGGGACCCCAGCTTCGACCGTGGCCACGCGCGCGGCCTGGTCGACGAGCTCGACCGGGGCGTCGCCAGGCGCCTCGAACGCGAGCTCCACCCCGGTGAGCGCCTGGTCGGCGGTCAGGGTCACCCGCGCCGCACGCTCGCCGCCGGCGCCGTCGAGCCGGACCGCCACCGCGAGGTGTGGCGCCGACGACGACGACAACGCGACCTGGTGCACGCCCGTGTCGATCGGCGGCCGCCCGTCGGACAGGAACGAGGTGGTGACCGCGTCGGTGCGCGGGCCGAGCCCCGCGGAGACCGGCACGATGACCCGGGCGTGCACCTCGTCGCGCGGGCCGAGGGCGCCGATCGCGAGCCCGAGCCCGTCCCAGGCCGACAAGCCATCGCACTCGAGCTCGAGCCAGCCGCGCGAATAGGTAGATCGCCCAAGGTTACGCACGACGGCGTCGAGCTGCTGGCCGCCGTCGACCGGGGTGGTGGCGAGCGCCACCTCGACCCCACCGTCGTCGCCGCGTTGCTTGGTGACCGCCCAGTCGACCCCGACCTCCGCCATCGCGGCGGTGATACGTGCCTCTTCAGCCGCCGCGAACGCCGGCGACGCCGCCGCCAACGCGTCGAGGGCGGCCTGCCGGTCCCCGCCCGTCGCGCCCGCGATCACCGCTTGGGCGAGGCGGAGCACCGGGTCGTCACCGGAGGTCGCGAGGGCCGCCACCGCTGTGGACCGCTCGACCTCGGCCGCCCCGCCGATCGGCGCCCGCCGCGCGCCGCGCGCGTCGACGATCACCGGCGCCACCACCACGTCGGGCACGATGCCGGAGCCCTGGATCCTGCGGTCCTCCGCGAGCAGGTACTCGGCGACGGTGAGCTTCATCCGCGCGACCGCGTCGAGCCGGTACACCTTCTGTACGGTGCCCTTGCCGTAGGTCGGGGCCCCGATCACGACGGCGCGGCCGAGCCCGACGAGCGCGCCGGCGACGATCTCGCTGCCGCTCGCGGTGCGCGCGTCCACCGCGACCACCACCGGGACCGTGGGCTCGGCCCCAGAGTCGGTCGCTTCGATACGTTCGAGCAGGCTCTTGACGCGACCACCCTCCGGTCCGGCGGTGCGCAGGAGCAAGCCGCGCTCGACGAACACGTCGGCGACCTGCGCCGACTCCTTCATCGAGCCCCCGGTGTTGCCTCGGAGGTCCAGCACGACCCCGCGCAGGCCGACGGCGGCGTCGAGGGCGGCGGTGAGCTCTTCGAGCGTCTGCTGCGAGAAGTGGTCGACGCGGACGTGCAGGACGCCGTCGCTGAGGGCCTCGGTGGTGACCGTAGGGACGAGCACCTCTTCGCGGACCGTGGTGACCTCGCGCTCCCCCGCCTCGGAGCGCAGCACGAGCGTGACCGGGGTGCCGGCGTCACCGCGGATGCGTGAGATGGCGTCGCGAACCGACATGTTGACCGTGGGCACGCCGCCGATGCGCACGACCTCGTCGTCCGCGCGCGCCCCGGAGCGGTCGGCCGGACCCCCGGGTTGCACCGAGATGATCCGAAGGCGGCCCTCGCGGTTGCCGATGGTGACGCCGATCCCGACGAGCGTGCCCTTGAGCCGCGTGTCGAACCGGTCCGCCGCGTCGCCGGCGAGCACCCGGCTGTGGCTGTCGAGGGCGCGGGTCATCCCGTCGAGCAGGGCCAGCCGCACGTCGACGCCCTCCGGGACCAACCCCGACGCCGACGCGCCGTCGGCGAGCCGCTCGAGCGCCCCGGCGAGCGCGGAGAGATCGGCGGCGCCGGCCTCAGCGACGACCTCGCCTCGGACGTCCCGCAGCGCGACGGTGACGCCGTCGGTGGTGACGAACAGCGGCGGCGCCCGGTCGACCAGGCCGCCCGCGGCGGCGCGCACCAGCTCGTGCGGCACCAGCGCGGCCCGATCCAGGTAGAGATCGGCCAGCAACGCTTGCGCTTGCGCGAACGCCGCCTCGGAGGTGGGCTCCGAGGCCGCCGCCGCCCGCAGGAGGATCGACCCGATCGCAGCGATCACAGGCCTACGTCGTAGCCCCGCCACGACCCGCCAGCGGTGTCCACGACCCAGATCATGCCGTTCGCGTAGCTGAGGCTGAAGTAGCTGTCGAACGACGTGCCCGCGCCGGTGAGGGTGGCGCTGTCGGTGCGCACGCCGGTCTCGTCCCACACGTGCAACGTGCCGTCGTAGTACGTGAAGTAGCAGCGCTCCGACGTCGCGACGCCGCGGTTCTGCGGGTAGACGTTCTCGTTGGGCACCGTTCCGAACCCGGAGAACAACACGTTGCCCGTGTACACGCCCGAGGCGTCCCAGGTGAGGAGGTTGCCCGAGTTGAACGCGATGAAGCGCTCGAACTCCTCGCTCCACACCACCGCGGACTGCGCGTCGAGCGCGCCGCCGACCAACGTGACGTACGCCGAGTACACGCCGGGCGCCGTCTGCACCTCGATGCGCGGGCTCGCGTACGAGCGGATGTACGTGGGCGCCAAGCCGTCGCCGATGGTGAACACGGAGCGCAGGTCGCGGCCGGGCGCGTAGTTCCGCGCCCACGTGCCGTCCGCCGCGTACGACGACAGACGGTCGCCCGCCGAGCTGCCCCCCGACGACGACCAGTACGCGCTGCCGTCCCAGGCGAGGGTCATCGTGGTGCTGGACAGGGTGTCGAGGAACACCGCCGACGCGGTGTAGCTGGCGGACGCGAAGTTGCAGCCCGGCACGGACGGGTCGGTGTCGTCGGGGTCGTCGCAGAGCGGGTAGCCGTCGCCGTCGCCGTCGACCTCGTCCGCTGGGATGACGCCGTCGCAGTCGTCGTCGAGCAGGTTGCACCGCTCGGTCGCGCCCGGGTTGATGAGCCGGTCGGCGTCGTCGCAGTCGTCGGGGCGCACCGCGTACCCGCTGGGGGCCGTGCAGTCGGTCACCGCGGTGGCGGCGTCGCCCCAGGTGTCGCCGTCGCTGTCGAGCCAGTACGACGAGAACACGAGGTCCTCGTCGACGATGCTGTCACAGTCGTTGTCGACGAGGTCACACGCCTCGGGCGCGGCCGGGTACGACGACGGATCGGCGTCGTCGCAGTCCCCCGGGACGTCGACCCACCCCGCCGCGTCGGCGCACACGACCGCCGGGCTGGTCTCGTCGCCCCAGCCGTCGCGGTCATCGTCGGCGTACACCGTGTAGAACGGGAAGTCTTCGTCGACGCCGCCGTCGCAGTCGTTGTCGAGGTCGTCGCACACCTCGACGCCGTCCGGGTTCGCGGTGAACGCGCTGTCGTCGCAGTCGCCGGGGGTGACGACCCAGCCGGCGGGGATCGTGCCCGAGCAGTCTTCGACCGCGGTGGCGTCGTCGCCGAAGCCGTCGCCGTCCAGGTCGCGGTAGATCGTGACGAAGGTGAGGTCCTCGTCGACGGTGCCGTCGCAGTCGTCGTCGACGCCGTTGCAGCCGTCGATCGCGCCGGGGTTCACGCCGTCGTCGGTCTCGTCGCAGTCGCCGTCGAGCGGGCTGTAGCCAGCGGGCGCGAGGCCGTCGCAGGTGGAGATCTCACCGTCATCGGCGTTGCCCCAACCATCCTCATCGGTGTCCTTGTAGTGGGGCACCGCGAGGCCTTCGTCGGTCTCGCTGTCGCAGTCGTTGTCGACGCCGTCGCACACCTCGACGGCGGCCGGGTTCTGCGCGCTGTCGCCGTCGTCGCAGTCGCCGCCCTCGGGCGCGTAGCCGGGCGGCGGGGTGCACGCGTTGGTGGTGACGCCGTCGAAGCCGAAGCCGTCGCCGTCGACGTCGCCGTACCAGGTGGTGGCGTCCGTGGCGGTGTTGTCGGCGATGCCGTCGCAGTCGTCGTCCGCCCCGTTGCACACCTCTTCGGCGTCGGGGTTGATGTCGAAGTCGCCGTCGTCGCAGTCGCCAGTGACCTGCGACAAACCCGGGCCCTCGCAGCGCACGGCCGCCGACGACGGCTCGCCGAACCCGTCGCCGTCGGCGTCGGCGAGCCAGATCTCGGAGCCGCCGGTCTCGTCGATGGCGCCGTCGCAGTTGTCGTCGATCGTGTTGCAGGTCTCGAGCGCTTCGGGGTGGACCTCGGGCAGCGCGTCGTCGCAGTCACCGCCGACGTCCGCCATGCCCGCACCGGGGCAGCCGACCTGCTCCTCGCCGCCGCCGAAGCCGTCCCCGTCGCCGTCCGTGAAGATCGGTCCCGCGGCGCCGACCGTGACGTTCGCGTCGTCGCAGTCCTCATCGGCGGACACACCGTCGCCATCCGCGTCTTTCCCGCCGCACGCGACCAGCGCCGCGAAGCCCCCGAACAGAAGAGCGAGCCGCATATGGAACCCTCCGCACCGAACGTGCATCCGAGCGTGACGCAGCGTACGCCCCGCGGGCCCACCTGCGAGCCCGCCGCAGAATAACCCGGTTACCCGCCACGCCGCCCGCGACCTCGGTCGTTCGTCGGGCGCTGCGATAAGCGGGGTGGGGGGTCGCATGGACGTACGGCAGTTGCTCGAGGCGGTCCGCGCGGGCACGACGAGCCCAGTCGAAGCGGAGTCGTTGTTGGCCCGCGAGGCCGATCTCGGGTTCGCCGTGCTGGACCACCACCGGGCCGCGCGCACCGGCCTCGGCGAGGTGGTGTACGGGGAGGGCAAGACCGCCGAGCAGCTCGTCGCGCTGTTGCGCAACCTGCGCGCGCGCTCCGGGAAGGCGCTCGCTACGCGCGTCGACGCCGAGAAGGCCGCCCGGGTGCAGCAGGCGCTGCCCGACGCCGTCTACGAGGCCGTCCCCAGGCTGCTCTACGCCGGCGACGACCCGTTCGCCGCGACGGTGCCGGGCCGCGTGTGCGTGGTGTGCGCGGGCACCTCCGACCTCCCGGTGGCAGAAGAGGCGGCGCGGTGCGCCGAGTGGTTCGGGCTGACGGTGGATCGAGCGAACGACGTCGGGGTCGCCGGCCTGCATCGGCTGCTGGCACGGCTCGAGTCGGTGCGGAAGGCGGACGTCGTCATCGCCGTCGCCGGCATGGAGGGCGCGTTGCCGTCGGTGGTCGGCGGCCTCGTCCGGGCGCCGGTGATCGCGGTGCCGACCAGCATCGGGTACGGCGCGAACCTGGGCGGGCTCACGGCGCTGCTCGCGATCGTCAACGCGTGTTCGGGCGGCGTGGCCGCGGTCAACATCGACAACGGGTTCGGCGCGGCCCAGGTGGCGTACCGGATCCTCGCCTCGCGCGGGTCGTCGTCGGGATCGCCGTGATCGCGTGGTTCGACTGCCAGGTCGCCGCCGCCGGCGACATGCTGCTCGGCGCGCTCGTCGACGCGGGGGCCGACCTCGCCGCGATCGAGGCGCAGCTCGTCGCGCTCGGCTTGTCCCCTGGGCTTCGGGCCGAGGAGGTGCGGCGCGGCGCGCTCCGGGCGCGGTACGTGCGGGGCACGTTCGAAGAGCCGGGCGGCCCCGACGACGGGTGGGTCGCGCCCACGGGGCGGCGGCGGCCGGGGCACACCCACCGCCCGTGGCGGCTGATCCGCGAGCTGATCGAACGATCCGCGCTGCCCGACCGCGCCCGGGCCCGCGCGCTGTCCGCGTACGGAAGGCTCGCGCACGCCGAAGCCCGCCTGCACGGGATGCCGGTCGACGACGTCGCGCTGCACGAGGTCGGATCCGACGACGCGATCTGCGACATCGTCGGGGTGTGCCTCGCCCTCGAACAGCTCGACGTCGCGCAGATCGTCGCCACACCGTTGCCCGCCGGCACCGGCTCGATCGTCGCCGCCCACGGCGCGTTGCCGTTGCCCGCGCCCGCGACGCTCGAGGTCCTGCGTGGGTGGCCGATCGTGCCCGCGCGCTGGCCCGGCGAGTGGGTCACCCCGACCGGGGCCGCGTTGGTGTCCGCGCTGGCGACCCCGGGCGGACCGCCCGCGATGACGGTGCGGGCGGTGGGGTACGGCGCCGGGCGCAAGGACCCGCCGCAGGTCGCCAACCTCGTGCGCGTCGTGCTGGGCGACGCGCCGTCGCCCGAGCCGGGCGGGTCGACCGAGCGGGTCACCGAGCTGACGTGCCAGCTCGACGATCAGGCGGGCGTACTGCTCGCGCCGGTGCTCGCGGCGCTGCTCGACGCGGGCGCGCTCGACGCGTGGTTCGTGCCCGTGATCATGAAGAAGGGCCGCCCCGGGACGGCGCTGCACGCGCTCACGCGCCCCGAAGACGCGTCGCGCCTCGCTGAGCTCGTCCTCCGCCACACGAACACGCTCGGGGTGCGTCGCCGTGACGTCGACCGCTGGGTGCTCGACCGCTGGTTCGAGGTGGTCGCGACGGAGCACGGGCCGGTCACCATGAAGGTGGCTGGCCGGGACGGGCAGGCGTGGCGGGCGACGCCGGAGACCGACGAGGTCCTCGCGCGCGCCGAAGCGGCCGGGGTGCCGGCGCAGGTCGTCGACGCCGCGGCGCGCCGGGCTTGGCGGCCGGGATAGCCGGACTCAAGCTGGATTTGGCGAACGGCGGTCAGGTGACGGAGAGCCCTGCCTCGAGGCACTGCGCGACCCCGATGCCCCCGAAGCCCCATCCGAGCAGCCGCACGCCGGGCAACGCCGCCTCAGCGCCGGCGATGCGCCCTGCGTGATCCGCTTCGTACTGGGGGATCGCGCCCCGGTGCACGGCGACGTACGACGGCGCCACGTCGACGCCCTCCACCTCACGCACGACCCAGCACGCGCGCGCGACCAGCGCCTGATCGTCCTCCGACGCCCGCTGCGGGTCGCGCCGGCCGCCGAGCATCACCCGCACGACGCGGTGCCCCGCGCACGCCCCCGGGAACGCGCTGCTCACCCAGATCGCGCCCAGCGCGCCGAGCCCCGCCACCTTCGGCGACAACCACCCGAACCCACGCCGCGGATCGACGGCCCCCTCCGGCCACACCAGGTGCACCGAGACGATGCGCGCTGGCGGCACCTGCGCGACGGGCCCGAGCGCGGGGTGGAGCGCGGCCGCCGCCGCGCCGGGAGCCGCGACCACGACCCGCGCGCCTTCGAACGCACCGACGTCCGTCTCAACGACCCAGCCCGACCCACGTCGCCGGATCGAGCGGGCGGCGACGCCGGTGCGAACCCGCTCGTCGCCCAGCGCCGCCGCGATCGCCCGCGGCAACGCCGCCATTCCGCCGCCGAACGAGAACGGGCGCCGCGGGGCCCAGTCTGGGGGCGCTGGCTCGTTCCGTCGCGTGAACGCGCCCCGGATCAGCCCGCCGTGGTCCCGCTCGAGCGCGAGCATCTTCGGGAACGCAGCGCCGACCTCCAACGCGTCGATGTCGCCCCCGAACACACCGGCGACGACGGCGTCGAGCACGCGCTCGGTGGCGACCGGCCCGATGCGGCGCCGCGCGAACGCGCCGACCGTCTCCCGGGGATCGGGGCACGCCGGCACGAACAGCTCACCGAGCACCCGGAGCGCCGCGGTGGCCGGCATGAACCTCGGGTCGAGCAGCGCGTACGGGACACGGCGAAGACGACCGTCGAACCAAAGGTACCGACGGTCGGCGTCCGGATGCGCCGGCACGACGTGATCGCGCAGCCCCACGGCGTCGAGCAGCCCCGCGATCGGCGCCGACGCCGCGCGAAGCGACTGCGGCCCGGCCTCGACCCGCACCGGCCCTAGCGCCACGCTGTCGATCACGCCTCCGACCCGCGGGGCGCCGTCCAGCACCAGCACGTCGACCCCAGCGCGCAGCAGGGCGTACGCGGCGGCCAAGCCCGTCACGCCCGCGCCGATCACGACGACGGGCCCCAAGGGAGACGACGGTTCTTCCGACGACGTCGGAAGAACCGAAGCGACCGCCGGCAGGGCGGACGACCGAAGAGGGGCCCGGTCCGCCGCGCCGGCGCTCACGGCTGGAACGAGCCGTTCCGCTCCGCCAGCCACCGATCCATCGGCACCGGCTCGAAGGCCTGCTCGTGCGCCTGCCCGTACCACGTCCGAAGCATGCGCTCGAACGACGCGTTGCAGAGGACCATCCCCGATCTACGCTCACGGAGCTGCCGGATGGCCGCCGAGATGGGCATGTCCCGGTACAGGTGCAGGTACGCCGCGAGCACGATGCCGCTGCGGTTGAGGCCCGCGTGGCAGTGCCAGTAGCTCGCCGACTTTCCGACGATCGGGTGCACCGCGGACAAGAAGGCCTCGATGTCTTCCCGGCGCGGCGCGAGGGCCGGATCCAGGCAATCGTACAGCGGCAGGCCGAACACCACCATCCCAAGCGGCGCGCTCGGCGGAAACACGCCGCACAGGTTCACGACGACCGTCGCGGGCAGCTCGCCGTAATCACGAGGAAGCTCGCCCATGAAGATGGGCGCTGGTGCGTCGTGCACCAGATGGTGATCGAGCTCGTCGTGAAACATCGACGTCACGGAGCGCCTCACGCGGTGCATGGTAGCGGCGAGCCTCGGAGGGCGCACGAGCTTTCGGCCGCGCTGTGCCGTAAGCCACCATCTAGCAGAACAATGCGGCGCTGAATTTCTACGGGCCACCGGACGAGGACGCGCGCGTGTGCCCGCGCCGATGGAGCGCACGCGACAACCCACCAATCAACGGTGCTTTCGAGCCACGGACCCTTGCTCGATCAGCGGACGACCGCCGGGGGCGACACGGGCGCCGGGGCCTCGGCGGGCACGGCGATGGTGGACATGACCAGCCACACGGCTGCGAAGGCGAGGAAGGCGAAGAACAACGGGCTGACGGCGGCGCGTTCTTCTTGTTGGACGGTGAGCGAGCGAGCCACGGGAGCCTCACGGGAAGGGCGAGGGGGACGAATGCAGGGAGCGTGCCGGGGAGGCCGCAGGAGGGCCACGCGAAGGTACACGATTCGTCACGAGCCGTCCAGCGACGCGACGCGCTTCGAACGATCGTACGACATCCTGGTGCCAGCCGGCGGTGTGCGAGGTTGGGAACCCAGCCGGCCGCAGCGCGAGCAATCGACCTCGAGCGTACGTGGCGGCGGAGCAATCCGGCTTCAACTTGACAGCGGCGCCGTGCCCGGCCCGTCGGCGGTTGTGGCTACGCGGGGGTCTCGTCGATAGTGACGCGTCGCCCATACAGGTGGCGAGCGCCTGTCCGCGGGCCGGCGCCGGTGTCACGTTCGAACGGGGTTACTCCCCGCCCGCGTACGTTCGGGTGCGATTGTTCAAGCGCCCAGCCCGCGAGCCGCCTCCCGACGGATTCCCAGGCAGCTCGATGGCGGTTGTTCGCAGGGGTTGGCCCGGACGACGACCCACGGCGAAGGCAGCGCGGCTCGCGTTAGCCGGGGGCCGCCCGTACCGCCGAGCGCCGGGGAACGAGCAGTGCCCGGCCGTCAGGCCAGCGCGACCACCTCGACGACGTCGCGTAGCAAAGCGCCGTCGGCGATCGACGCCGCGAGCGCGCGCATCGGATCCGACGGGGACAGGTCCTCCCGCAGCGGGATGAACCCGCCGGTGACGCGCCCCACCCAGCCACGCACACGCTCACCGGCCGGCGACAACGACCGAAGCGGCTCTGGGATCCCGTAGGTGCCGACCACGCGGGCCGACGCCGCCAGCGGGCCCGCCGCGACCGCCTCCCCCGCCGCCCGAGACGCCGCCTCCGAGGCGGGCAAGCGCGACCGCAACGGCACCCGATGGGCCGGATCGAGCCGAAGGGCCGCCGCTTGCGCGCCCAGCATCAGCTCGATCGCGAGGGCCTCTTCGAGGCGCGGCACCATGTCGAGCACCCGCGCGCCGAGCGTCGCCGCCATCGACACGTGGTCCTCCTGGCCGGCCGCGGTCGGCAACGAGAACAGGTGCGACGGCATCGCGGCGCCCCACAGCGCGTTGGTGAGCGCCGCAGAGACGTACTCCGGGATCATCAGGCCGCTTCGAACGCCGTCTTCGCCGCCACCCGGCCAGATCAGGCACGCCGGCAGCCCGCGATTGCGCCCGTCGTCGACGTAGCGCGCGCACCGGGTGTTGGAGAGCTGCGCCATGATGCACATCGCCTGCACGAGCCCGTACAGCCGCACCGCGACCGGCATCGCGTGGAAGTGCCCGCCGGAGACGATGTCCGTGGCGCGGCCGTCGGCGGCCGTGAGCACCAACGGGTTGTCCGTCACGCTGTTGATCTCGAGCGTGAGCACGCGCTCGGCGTCCGTGATCAGGTCGAGCGCCGTGCCGAGGATCGCTGGTGTGCACCGTAACGAATACGGATCCTGCACCTCGCCGTCGACCGCCGGATCCCGGTGCACCTCACGCAGCGGCGACCCGGCGAGCAGCGCCGTGAGCCAGCCGGCGACGCGCACGGGCCCGGGGTGCGCTCGCCACGCGTGGAGGTCTGCCCGAAACGGCGCCTCCGAGCCGAGGAACACCTCGACGCCCACCGCGGTGGCGACCGCGGCGACCCGCGCGAGGTCGAGCAGCCGGACCGTCGCGAGCACGCCGTGGGCCGCCGAGAACACAGTGCCGTTGTTTACGGCCAGCCCCTCTTTCATCGCGAACACCACCGGCGCGAGGCCCGCAGCCGCCAGCGCGTCCTGGGCCGGCTGCTCCGGGCCGCCGCGCACACGCACCCGCCCTTCGCCCATCATCGCGAGCCCGAGGTGGGACAACGGCGCGAGATCGCCGCTCGCCCCGACGGATCCGTAGCGCGGGACGCAAGGCGTGATGCCCGCTTCGAGCATATCTACGATCTGTCGCACGATGACGGACCGCACGCCCGACGCGCCGCGACACAACGACAGCGCGCGCAGCACCATCGCGCACCGGACGAGCTCGTGCGAGGCGTCGGGGCCGACGCCCGCGGCGTGCGAGCGGAGCAGGTTGCGCTGCAAGGCGGCGACGTCGGCGACCGGGCGGTCCTGCAGCGCGCCGAAGCCTCGGTTGAAGCCATACGCTGGCGACGGGTGGGCCGCGACGAACGCCTCGATCTCCGCGCGACGCCGGTCCAGCAGCGACGCGGTGTCGGGGTCGAGCGCCACGCGGCCCCCGCGCGCGACCGCGACCACCTCACCCAACGTGACGTCTCGATCGTGACGAATCACCAACATGGGCGCCCCCTCCTGCACGCTCAACCGCGCGAGGCGAGTAACTCCCGCACCGCGTCGACCAACCCAGCGCGCGGCACTTCGACCTGCGCCGACGCCCCGGATCGCCACTCGGCTCGGTCGGTGATCCCCGCGGCGAGCTTCTTGCCCATGTCGAGGTCCTTGAGCGCGACCACGCCGCGCTCGACCTCCTCGGACCCCAACAGGACCGCGACCGCGCAGCCGCGCGCATCGGCGTACGCGAGCTGCGCCTTCATCTTGGCCTGCATACCGAAGTAGACCTCGGCGGGGATGCCGGCCGCGCGCAGCTCGGCGGCGGCGCGGTGCTGCTCGACGCGCTGGCGGCTGCCCAACGCGAGCACGAGCACCGGGGACGTGCGCCGGCCCGCTTCGACCCGCGACAACAAGTCGGCCAGGCGGTCGACCCCGATCGAGGCGCCCGTGGCCGGCACCCGCACGCCGAGCATACGCTCCACGAGCCCGTCGTACCGGCCGCCGCCGCAGATCGAGCCAAACCGGCGGATCGCGCCGTGCTCGTCGCGGACCTCGAGCTTCGACACCGCCTCGAACACCGGGCCCGTGTAGTACGCGAGGCCGCGCGCCACCGACGGGTCGAACACGACGCGGTCCTCGCCGTAGCCGAGCGCGGTGAGCGTGTCGTCGATCACGCGCAGCTCCGACAAGCCGAGCGTGCCCGACGGGGTCCCGCCGACCTGCGCCTCGAGCCGCCCCAGCACGTCCGCGCGCGACGCCGCGCCCTGGGTGCCGTCGAGGTAGCCGGTGAGGGTGCCGATGGTGGCGGCGTCCAGCCGCAGGCCGTCGACCTTCGAGCCGCTCGCGTCGACGCGGCCGGCGCCGAGCTCGGCCTCCACCCCGGAGACCCCGATCTTGTCGACCTTGTCGAGCACGCGCAGCACGTCGCGGCAGCGCGCCTCGTCTCCGGCGAGGCCCACGCGCTCGAACAGGCCCTGGTGCAGGTTGCGGCTGTTGACGCGGATCTCCCACGTGCCGCGGGCGAGCCCCAGCGCCTCGAGCGCGTCGCTCAGGATCATCGCGACCTCGGCGTCGCACGTGACGTCGGACACGCCCACCGTGTCGAAGTCGAGCTGCCAGAACTCACGGAAGCGCCCCGGGTCGAGCTTCTGCTCGAAGCGGAACACCGGGCCGTACTGGAAGCGGCGGAACAGCGGCGGGACGCGCCCGGGGTTCTTACGGCCCTCCCACAGATCCTCGGCGTACTTGCGCGCGAGCGGCGCGGTCAGATCGTACCGAAGGGTGACGAGCGCGTGCTCGAACAGCACGCGGTTGTCGACGTCGCGCAGGGGCGCACCCTCAGCGTCCGGGATCGGCTCACGCTCGGGGTTGGGGAACGCGTACACGCCCTCGGCGGCCTCGTTCGACTCAGGCAGGTACTTCCCGAGACAATCAGCGTACTCCAGCAGCGGGGTGTCCCAGTGCTCGAACCCATACGACGCGTAGACCCGCGACGCCGTCTCGACCAAGCGCCAGCGCAGCGCGTTGGTGGCCGGGTCGAGGTCCCGAAACCCCTTGACCTTCCGCGGCACGAGGCCGCGCCCAGTGGATCCGTCGCGCATGTCGACTCCCGTTCACGCTTCGCTCGCTGACCGCCGGAGCAACGCCGACGCTGCGTGCGGCGCTCCTGGCGTACGAACGTGCCAACGTTGAGGTGGTACCGCCTATGGGACTTGAACCCATCACCTCCTGATCCACAGTCAGGCGCTCTGCCAACTGAGCTAAGGCGGCACGACCGCCCGCGTCTATCACCCCACCCGACCCGCGCAAGGAACCCGCGGTCCGACGGCGCCGTCACCGCGAGGTGAACCGCTGCCCTGGCACTTCGGGCCGAGGTGTCCTAGGATGCCGGACGCGGAGCATGGGTGAGCGAGTTCCACTACGTACGTACCCTTGGCCCCGACGGTGGGGTCGACGCGGTCGAGGGGCGAGCGGTCGGCGCCGACCTCGAGTCGCTCCTGGGAGCGGGTCCACCGCCGTTCCGGGTCGTGCTCGAGATCATGGCGGCGATCTGCGAGATCCTGGACATCGCCGATGAAGACGGCGAGGTGCACGGCGCGATGCGCCCTCCGTCGGTGCGCATCGACGAGAACGGCGCGGTGTCGATCGACGGGTTCGGCACCCGGCGCGCCACCACCTACGCGCCCGAGGGCGTCCCGCGCGGGGCCGCCACCGACATGTACGGGCTCGGCATCGTCGCGCTGCGCTTGTTCACCGGGCAGACGCCGTCGTTGCCCTCAGCGCCGTCCGCCCACGAAGACGCCGTTCTGGACGCGGTCGTCTCGATCGACTTCTCGGGCATGCCCGACGAGATGCAGCGCGACGTGCAGTGGTTCCTCGCGCGCATGCTGGCTTGGGAGGTGGACGACCGGCCGTCGCCGCTCGAGACGTGGCGCACCCTGATCGCGTTCGCGGGCGCCGTGCCCGGCCCCGAGCTCAACAAGTGGAGCGTAGACGCCGCGAACGGCCGTGCGGAGCGCCGCCCTGTCGCCACCGCGACCCCGTCGGCGGCGCCGGTCCCGGCTGGGCTGGCCGGACCGATGGTGAGCGCCGGCCCGCTCAAGCGCGGCGGCTTGTCGTTCGACGCCGGGGGCGCCAAGCCCGGTCAAGCGACGGCGTTCTGGTCGCGCGACCAGATGAAGGCCGCGTTGGACGCCGCGGAGCGCGAAGAGGAGGCCCACCGGCCCGCCCCCGGCGGCGGCGCAGCGACGGCGTTCTGGTCGCGCGATCAGATGCAGGCGATGGCGGAGGGCCGCGGCGACGCCCCGCGCCCCAAGCGCGCCCCGGGCGGCAGCGAGAAGTCGATCGCGTTCACGCGCTCGCGGTCGCAAGAGCGCCCGACCGAGCCGCCCGCGCGGCCGAAGGCGGAGGTGCTGTCGATCCCGCCGCCGAAGACCCGCGCGCCGGATGACCTCCCACCCCGGGTGCCCACACCCGCCAAGCCCGCGCCGCTGGTGGTCGAGGGCCCCGCGGTCCGGCCGCCCCCGCCCCCGCCGAAGTACGAGGAGGAGGCCGACGATCCGCCCCCGTCCGGCGGCTCGCGCCTCGTGCCGTTGGTGATCGGCGTGGTCGTCATCCTGCTGCTGGCCGTGGTCTGTGCGGGCTTCGGCGCCGCGGGCGTGGGCGTCGCGTTCTGGCCCGGCAGCGACACGCCGGCGAGCGTCGCCCCCGCCACGT
>CAIUDO010000402.1 GCA_903897935.1 uncultured Pseudomonadota bacterium | reverse complement strand
AGCGGCCCGTCGACGTCGCTCTCGAGGCCCACCTCGACGCCACCGACGCCCCGCCGCCCCGCGGTGACCGTCACGGTCGCGCAGAAGCCGTCGCAGGCGTCGGCGACCGCGCGATCGAGCGAGGCTTCAGCGCGTCACGCAGAACCCTTGCACCAGAGGCACATGCCTCATCAGAGGCCGACCAGCGGATAGATGGCGCCCAGCCGACTGGTAGTACCACAGAGACACAGGGCTCACCAGAGGCCGAAAAACACAGAGGCTAAAAATGTCCACACAACCTGCCACATGCTCCTCCAGCCACTTCTCCTCCAGTAACCTCTGTGCCTCTGTGGTTCGTTTTGAGCCAACCGGTAGTACCCATCACAGAGGCACGGTGGGCAGGACTCATGCAGTCCAAAGAGGCTACCGCGCGGGGGCCGCGCCGCCGTTCGGCTCAAGAGCGCCTCCGAACGCACCGCCTCGGCCGGTCATGCGTCCACCACCGTGCACGAGAGCTGAAGATCGAACGTGAGATCCGAGCTGTCCGGGCCGGCCTGGTGCACCTCCGCAGCGAGCTGGTTCGGACCGGCCACGAGCAGGCCAGGATCGATCTCGAACCACAGAAAGGTGGACTCGGTCGCGCCACCGATCGCCGTGAGCGCCCGCGTATCCGACACGATCGTGTCGCCGGGCAGGTTGTACCGCAGCGCCTCGACGCCGTTGATCCACAACACGAGCCCGTCGTCGATCATCACCCCGACCGAGCACGCCCGCGCGCCCACCACCTCGTCCCCGACGACCACGCGCCGGGCGTAGGCCGTGATCGGCTTGTTCCCGGCGTCGGGCCCGTAGGACACCACCGTGACCTGATGCGCGTCGCCGTAGCCCAGCGGGGCTACGCCTTCGGCCCACCCCGAGTCGTCGAACGCAGCCCCGGTCCAACCGGGCCCGACCGGGGTCAGGCCGTCGTGGTACCGCCACGACGACCCGGGATCGAGCAACACGACGTCGCGGGTGGCCTCCGGTACGTTGGTCCACCCCGGGGTGCCGAGCCAGGCGTACGTGAGCTCAGCGGACCCGTCCGGCACGCGGGCGACGGCGAGATCGGTCGATTGTGGGCCGAACACCACCCGGTCGACCGGCACGCCGCCCGGCGCATACAAGCCGAGCTCTTCGCCGTCCGACGACAACGAGAACCCCACGTGGGCGGGCCCGACCTCGGGCTCGGCATCCGCCCACAACACCAAGAACCCACCGGCGGGCACCACCAGGGACGGGTCGAGCCGATGCTGGTCGGGCTCGGCGAAGCTGTCGGTGACGCTCCACCCGGCCAGCGAGACGTCGACCGGGCCGGGGTTGTAGAGCTCGAACCAGTCCGACGCGACGCCACGCTCGTCGACCGCAGAGCGCGCGTTGTCGGCGACCCACTCGTTGAGGAACAGCACGACGAGGTCGGGCTCTTCGGTGTCGGTGTCGGTGTCGCTGTCCGCGTCGGTGTCGCTGTCCGCGTCGGTGTCGGTGTCCGTGTCCGTGTCCGTGTCCATGTCCGTGTCGGTGTCGCTGTCCGCGTCGGTGTCGCTGTCTGCGTCGGCGTCGCTGTCCGCGTCGGTGTCCGTATCGGCGTCGCTGTCACCGTCCGCGTCGATCGGGGGGGCCGGCGCGGTCTCCACGGGATCGGCGCAGCCCGCCAGCAGCAAGGGCAAACCGCGCATCACAGCCCCCAAAACGCGCGGATCTCACCCGATCGCCGACCGATCCACCCGTCCAGATCGGCTTGCCAGGCCGCGGTCGTGGCGACGTCCGACCAATCGCGCAGGTCGCGCGCGACGTAGGGCTCGATCAGCACCGACACGCGGTGCAGCTCCCCGGAGAGATCCAGGGCGTCGATGGTGTCGCCGACGACCACCGACTCGTTGCGCCACGCGCCGCGGCACGCCCCGTCGCTCATGCAGCCCGCCGTGACGAGCCCGCGTGGGGTGCGCCAGTTCATGCCCCACTGCCAGTCCTGGAGCCACGCATAGTCGAGGTCGTACGGCAAGATGTGCGCGCGGCCGCCGTCCCCGGGGTCGAAGTACACCCAGTTGTTGTTCTGGTTGAGCGAGTAGCCGTCGAGCTGCCCGACCCAGTGCTCGACCGCCACCATCCTGACGTGGTGCTCCAGGTCGACGACCGCCGAGAGCGCGGTGGTGAAGTCGGGCGACGGCGCGGCCAGCGCCTCCGTCACGGCGAGCGTGTCCGCCCACCCGACGTCCTCGCCCTGCTCGAGCTGGTACATGTTGTAGGTAGAAGCGTGGAAGTCGAGCAGGGTGTACGACCACCCACCGTACCAGACGTACTTGCCGTCGTAGAGGTTCCCGCTCGCGTCCGGGAACCAGCGGGCCAGCATGCGGTCGTCGATCGCATCGAGCGACACGTACAAGCCGTAGTCGGCCCCGTTCACCCGAACCCAGGCGTACCCGGTGCGCGGCGCTGGCACGCCGTTCGCGCGAAACGCCATGTAGCCCAGGTGCTCCCGCACGTACGACGGGTCGACCGTCGCGTTGTTGAGGTTGAGCCGCTCGAGCCCGAAGAACGACCCGCCGTCGACGAACTTGTCGAAGTCGATCCCGAACTTCGGCTTGCCGTCGAGGGTCTGGAAGCTGCCGATCTTGCCGCGCAGGCGGACGCCGACATCCGGCACCACGAGGCCGTCGATCGTGACCTCGCCGCGCACGTAGCTGTACGGGTCGGCGTACAACGAGGCGACACCTTCGGGGTTGATGGAGATGTCGATCTCGATCACCCGCTCGGCGCCGAACAACCAAGCCGACGCGTCCGGCACGTCAGGGGCGGTCTCGACGGCGGTGTCCTCCACCGCGACGTCGTCGATCGGATCGACCTCCTCGACGACTTCGGTGTCGGTGTCGCTGTCCGTCTCGCTGTGCTCGCTGTCCGGCGACGCCGTCTCGACCGGGCTCGGATCGGGCGCCGTCTCGACCGCGCTGCCCGTCTCGAGCGGCGGCGCGACGCGCTCCGGGAGCGGGGCGTCGCCACAACCAACCAAGCCTACAACCAACGTCAGGTGGAACATCCCATGAGTCTAGCGCGCGGCTGGCCGAATGTCTCAGGGCTTGCGAAGCGCGGGAATGCGACGGCCCCGCAGCGCGCTGAGCGCGGGAGCGGATAGGCAGCACGCGCTCATGGAGGAGCTCATGCGTCGTCACACGATCCTGGCCGCCGCGGGCCTCGCTGTCGCGGGGTGCGGCAACAAGTACCCGTGCGATCTCACCACCTTGGATCTCGGCCTCACCGGGAACTACGACTGCACCGAGACGTCGCCGTGCCCGGCCACCGCGACGATCACGCTGTCGTACGAGGATCCGAACCAGGAGCCCCGCATGACGTTGTCGTACGACTTCGAGGTGACCGACGCCCGCCAGTACGACGTCACGCTGTCGATGCACGACGGCATCCTCGGCGAGAAGGACAGCTACACGAACCGCTCGGTCGGCCTCGTGATGTCGATCCCGACCGAAGAGGTCGTGCTGTACTTCCCGGAGCAGGAGGTGCTCGACATCTCGGTGGTCGACGAGCCCGAGTACGAGGCGTGTAAGCCGAAGGACGAAGAGCGCCTGCTGATCTCGTTCGACCGCGTCGACGCCGAGCAGGTCGGCGGCGACGCCACCGGCATGTGATCGCCGTCGCTTTACGAACGAGGTGAGACGGGGCACATGAAGGCCGTGCTGTACGCGATCCTCGCCGCCTGCTCGACCCCACCCGCCCCCGATCCTGCGCCCGTCGTGTCCCCCGAGCCGCCGCCAGACGAGACCGAGCCGGTCGACCTCTGGCCCGACCCGGGTCCGCCCGACCCGGCGCGGATCGCGGACCTCGCGGTCGCACGCCCGCGCCCGGTCACCGACCTGCAGCTCTGGCGCGTGTCGACGAGCATGCCGCTCGAAGGCGGCGAAGCCCGCTTGGTGGACGTCAACCCCGTCATCCACTCCTGGTACGTGCTCGACGTGAAGTCCTCGGCCGCGCGCGGCACGTGGCACCTGCAGGTCGTCGACCCCAGCGACCGACTTACGCTCGACCCAGCGTTTACGGACGGGGTGACGCTGGTTCGCGGCGACCGGTCGACGCCGTGCGCGTTGTGGAGCGCCCCGAGCGCGCTCGTCGCGGCGGCGGGCACCGGCAAGGCGTGGGAGCCGCTGTGCGGCGGGAGGGTGCAGCTCCGCAGCGACGTCGCCGGTCGCAAGACGGCGCTCGAGTTCACGACCGACTTCTTGCGCGACAACGTCGCGGGCGGTGAGCGCATCACCACCCTCGTCAAAGACGCGCTGCCCGACCGCAACCTGCGCGAGGGTCAGGTGCGCACGTCGGGGGGCGCGGCGTCGGCGGAGGGT
>CAIUDO010000401.1 GCA_903897935.1 uncultured Pseudomonadota bacterium | reverse complement strand
CGGAGCATCGCTCAGGCCGGCCCGCGCCCGGCGCCCGCGTCAGGCACGCCGGGGGGCACCCCCATCCGGCGCGAGCGCCCGCTGCTCGACCGGGAGCGCATCCACGATCTGGCGCACGATCGCACCGGGATCGACATCCCGGACCGATGCCGCGGTCCGGATGATCAGCCGGTGCGCCAGGGCCGGCTCGGCTAGGGCCTTGATGTCGTCCGGGATGACGTACTCGCGACCGAGGAGGGCCGCCAGCGCCTGCCCGGCGCGATAGAGGGCGATCGAGCCACGCGGCGAGGCGCCCAGGTAGACGTCCGGATGCGCCCGGGTCGCCCCCACGAGCCGGACGATGTAGTCCGCGATCGCCGGATCCACGTAGACCTGCCGGACGGCCGCCTGCATCGCGAGGAGCTCGTCCACGGAGGTGACCACCTCCAGCGCGTCCAGCGGGTGGACCTGGCGCTGGGCGTCCAGGATGCGCATCTCCTCCAGCGGCGCCGGATAGCCCATCCGCAGACGGAGCATGAAGCGGTCCAGCTGGGCCTCCGGCAGCGCGAAGGTCCCCTCGTACTCGATCGGGTTCTGCGTCGCGATGACGAGGAACGGGCGGGGCATCGGCCAGGTGACGCCGTCCACGGTCACCTGCCGCTCCTCCATCGCCTCCAGCAGCGCGGCCTGGGTCTTCGGCGGGGTGCGGTTGATCTCGTCGGCGAGCAGGACTTGGGTGAACACCGGCCCCGGGTGCAGCGTGAACTGGCGCGTGTTGAGGTCGAACACGTTCGTTCCGAGGATGTCGGCCGGCATGAGGTCGGGGGTGAACTGGGCGCGGCGGAACTGCAGCCCGAGCACCCCAGCCAGGGTTCGGGCCAGCAGCGTCTTGGCGACGCCGGGGACCCCCTCGAGCAAGACATGCCCGCCGGCGAGCAGCGCGACGAGCAGCTCGTCGACGGCGTCGTTCTGGCCGACGACGTGGGCGTGAATGGCGTCGCGGAGCTTGGCGACGTGCGCGGCGGGATCGTGCGTCATGGGGTGCGCTCTCGGTCGGGGCGTGGGGGCGAGGCTCGGGCGACCTGACGCGCGAGGCGCACGAAGTCGCGGGCCGAGCCCGAGAAGGTCGTTGGAAGGTCACACGGGAGGCCGGCCGCGCGCGCCTCGGCGTGCGCCTGGTCGAGCAGGCGCTGTCCGGCTTGCTGGGCGTGGCCGCCGCGCTGGTGCAGGGAGGCCAGGGCCTCGAGGTCGCGGCGCTGCGAGCTTCCTGGCACCTCGGTCGACCGCCGCAGGCGCCCGAACGGCCGGGACAGCGTCCAGACGGCGCCGAGGTACACCACGCCGAGGTGCGCCGCGAGGAGGGCGGTGGGCGTGATCGGTGCTTCTTCGAACATCATCCCCGGATCGCGAAACCCGTGGTGCCACTCGTCGAACAGGATCGGCGCGCCGGGGGGCGCGGCGGCGTCGAGCGTGCGCTGCAGCGCTACGAGGTTGCCGGGCGCGCCGAGCCACGCGTTGGCGAACACGGAGCTGGTCGACACCCCGAACACCCGGCCGCCGCCGCGCGGGGCCGAGAACGCGCGTGTGCCGCCGTCTTCGGTCTCGTAGAGGCTGACCGCGTCGGGAGGTGGGACCAGGGCGTGGGCGTCTCGGCGGACGAGGAGCGGCGGCCCCCCGTCGGGGTCGACCCACCGGGCGGGATCGAGGCGCCAGCTGCGCCACGACCACGGGAGCAGGGGTGGTGTCGCCGAGCGCGCGGCGGCGAGATCGAGCGCCGCGAGCACCCGCTGCTCAGCGGTCCCCGGCTCACTGCCCGAGAACAGGTAGACGACCGACCATCCGGCGTCGAGCAGCGCGTCGAGCGCCTCGAGATCCTGCGTCGTCCACGGGTCGAGCCAGGGGGCCGCCAAGACCAACACGCCCGGAGGTTCGTGTGGGATCGTGTGGATCGGCTGCCGCCACCGCACCGGCGGGGTCCCGCGCGCCACGAGCGCCTCGTGGGCGCCGAGCATTCCGGTCGGGGTGTCGTGAAACGTCGAAGGAACGTTTTTGTCGACGATCTGGTCGGACGCCGTGACGAGCGCGAGCGCGGTCAACGCGGCGAGGATCCACCACGCTGGGAGGCGTCGTGAGGGGGCGTCGGTGTTGCTCATGGGTCGCCGACCACCTGCGCGACCGCGTCCGGGCTCGGGTTGGGCGCGCCCCACGCGAGGGCCTCCAACGCGGACAACGCCCGCTCTGGCTCAGTGCCGAGCTCACGGTCGGACCGCGCCGGGCTCCACGACGCGATCGGCGCGCGCTCGGTCATCAGCACCGCCCATGCCAGGCGGGCGGCGCGACGGGCGTCGCCGGACTGGAGCGCGGCGTCGAGCTGAGCGCGGCTCGGTGCTTCGACCGGCGGCTTCGCGAACAGCGGCTCCGCGCGCGCCGGTTGGCGACGGCCACGCCACGCCCGAGCCACCCGCCAGCCCACCACCAGCGGGAGCCCGATCGCCAAGCCGACCGCGACGTAGGTCACGATCGCCCCGACCCCCGATGTCCCGCCGAAGATGTCGACCAACAAGCCGGCGACCCGGTCTCGGAGGTCGACCAGGTACTCGGCCCACGGAGGGGACGCGGCGGTGTCGAGGCCGGCCGCGCGCGCGAGCGCGTCGTACGCCTCGGGGGTGATGGGGGGTGGGGGCGCGTCGGGCGTCACGTCGTGGTCCCGGTCTGACGCGCCACCAGGGCCGCCAGGTCGTCGCCGCCGCCTCGCCGGGTGACGATTCCATACAGATGGAACATGCCGACGATAGGGTACAGATCGACCACGCTGCGCAGGAGCACATTCGCGACGGTGATCAGCGCGGTGAGCCAGTTCGGGGCGACGACCGCGCTCGCGTCCGCGATCCGCCCCTGGGTCGCCGCCTCGATGCTCGCGTACCCGGACCACAACGCCGCTGGCAACGCGATCACGAAGCCGCACACCCACCCGAGGAACACCGACACGACCAGGATGAGGCCCGCGAGCAGCCAGGTCGGGGTGGCCCCGAGCGGCGCGCGCGCGAGGGCGAGCGCGCGCTTGAAGCTGGCCCCGATCGACGCGGGGCGCTCCTCCAGCAACACCGGCGTGAGCAGCGCGAACGCGACGGCGGCGGCGAGACCGGGCACCGCGCACATCAAGATGCCGACCCCGACGAGCACCAGCGAGAGCAACGTGGCGCCCAGGTTTCGCGGGGACGCCGCGGCGGCCCACATCGCGCCGCTGGTCACCGGCGCGCCGTGCATCCGCGCGCGTACGGCCTCGGAGATCGCGAGGTACCCTGGGACGTACGCGATGAACCCGACCAGCCCCGCGGCGTACGTCACCGCCATCGAACGCATGTCGAGCATGCCGTTGGCCTGCACGATGTCGCTCGGATCGACGAATGGGAGCAACAACATGCCGGGTGCCGCCATCACGGCGTGCGCGAGCAACGACACGGGGAGCAGCGCCCCGATCTCGGCGCGCAGGCGCTGGGCGGGTTGGTCGAGCAGCGCGCGGACGTCGTCGGGGCGGGTCGCGTCGATCACGTTGCCTCCAAGTTCTTCGTGGGCGAAGGCGCGGTCGCGAGCGCGAGGAACACGGCGAGCAGCCCGATCCCGATCACGCCTTTGAGGGGCGTCCCGAGCGTCATCACGGGCGAGATGTAGCCCTCGACGATCCCGAGCAGCACGAACCACGGCACGGTGGCGAGCATCATCCGGAACGACGCCCGCGCGACCTCGGCGAACGCCTCGACGCGCGGGCGATGATCCCAGGCGACCAGCGCGCCCCCCATCCGCAGGCCCGCGGCGCTCGCGAGGCAGATCAAGAACAGCTCGAGCGGGCCGTGCGCCGAGATGAACGCGAACAGTCGATCGAGCATGCCGTAGCGCGCACACAGCACGACCAGGCTGCCCACCATCAGACCGTTTGTGATGAGGATGACCAACGTCCCCAGGCCCAGCAGCGCGCCGCCCGCCCACGCCGTGAACGCGACCCCGATGTTGTTCGTGAAGATGTAGCTGGACAACACCGACGGCGGCGCGGCGACGCCGATCGCGTCGGTCCAGATCTCGCCCGCCTTGACCTGCTCGACCTGGTCGACGCCGATGAGCAGGACCGCGAAGTCAGGCTCGAGCCACGTCAGCACGCCGCCGAGCGCGCCGGCGCCGACGAACACGACGAGGCTCACCCGCAGCGCGGGCGCGGTCGCCAGGAACAACTGCCGATACTCGTGCCGATAGAACCCGGCGATCTGCTCCAGGATCGGCGCGCGCCGCTGCGCCAACACGCTGTGGCCGGCGAGGGCCAGCCGCGCGAGCCGACGCTCCGCCTCGGTGCCGGCGAAGTGCGCGCGCGCGAACGCGTAGTCGGTGACCACCGACCGGTGGAGGGCGGACAGCCTCGTGAGCCCGTCGAACCCGAGCGCAGAGACGCCGCCGGGCGCGGCGAGCAGGCGGTCTGCTTCGTCCCACCGGGGAGCGCCGCGTCGGATGAAGGTGGCGTAGTCCATCGCTCCGTCGCTCCGAGGGCGGTTCCGGTCGGGGTCATAGCAGGTGGGTGCGCGCGGTCACAACCCGACCGCCCCCCAGCGGCGTAAACTCGCCCCATCAGGAGGGCGCATGCGAGGGTTCATGGTGGCCGCGGTCGTTGGGGCGGCGCT